>JANYDP010000337.1 GCA_025363535.1 Verrucomicrobiota bacterium
CCCGCCCGATCTGGGCTATCACTATGACGCACTGGATTACACGGTGGCGGAGTTGATGATCGCGGACGCCAAAATCACGGTTCTGCCGGGAACGGCGATTGGTTGTCGGCAG
This sequence comes from Verrucomicrobiota bacterium, assembly GCA_025363535.1. GTDB lineage: Bacteria > Verrucomicrobiota > Verrucomicrobiia > Limisphaerales > CAIQOK01 > CAIQOK01. The sequence continues at coordinate 113 of JANYDP010000337.1, forward strand.
GATTACACGGGCCGAGACTGGGGATGGACGCTGTTTGGCATTGATCTCTTTCAAGGTTCGTCTTTCATCGCGCGCGGCACTCCGGAGCGACCCATTACGGTCACGGACATCCAGTTGGTGCAGGAAGGTTTCGAGTGGACTTGCATTGCTTCCTTTGTTCCCGATTATTGGCCAAACGCTCAACACTCGCCGCCGCCTACGCTGGATTTCCGTTTTGTCAATTCCTACGTTGGTTTCGACAGGTATCACGTCTATTCAGGGTTATGGGAGAATGATTATTTCGACATTTGGTCGGACACCTTCTATGCTTCCAACGACAGCCTGATGAACTGGACGATGCGGGACGGCAACCTGCACGGAGGCAAGGTCAACCTCGGGCATCCGAACTATTTTTGGTATCGCCCCGACTACGTTTATGGTTCCGGCTCCGTAACCTGGCTCAATAACTTGTTTGAAAACGTGAGCGTGAATCTTGACCCGACACTCTACCAGTATGGGGTCAACACCAACGGATTGAATTGTGATCTGACGTTTGAAGCGCGCCACAACATGTTTCTCGGGGGTCTTTGGTTCGGGTTGGAACCCATTCCCGCCACCGGCGGTAACTGGCTCTTGGCGGACAACCTGTTTCACAAGACCGATTTCGTCCAGGACACGAATATGGCGCTGGATTTTCACCACAACGCCTACTGGCCCAGGCCGGCTGGCGAATTGACGTTGCCGCTGGCGCAGGATTCTAGCCGCTTGCAAACGAGTGTCGCCACGAATGGGTTGAACGAAGTCGCGCTCGCCGCACCGCCGCCCTACCAAGTTGGGCCGTATGGGAACTACTACCTGCCCAACTCCACTCCGCTCTACCACGCAGGCAGCCGGACGCCGGGCGAAGCGGGCCTGGCGCACTACACCACGCGGCTGGATCAGATTAAGGAGGGCGACGAGTTTGTGGCGTTCAACAACCACATTAACATCGGGCTGCATTACGTAGCGACCACCAACAGCAACAGCACGCTGCCCAAAGACACCGATGGCGACGGCATCCCCGACTACCTAGAGAACTGGCATGGCGACTACGATTACGCGAGCCACACAGCGGATGAGACGGACTGGCAGAATGCCATGACTGATGGAGCGACCTTGGATTCGGATAGCTGGATTTACGATGGCAAAGATTTGGATGGCGATGGCTTGACGGGTGCCGCAGAAAAATTGTTGGGAACAAATCCCCGCGTGCGAGATAATCCATTGGATTTTTCACGAATGCAATTGCCAATGATAGTTTCCGGATTGGTAACAATTCCACTGGCAATCAATACCAATGCAGCCATTGACTCCGCGATTAATTTGATGATCAACGGCACAACAAAAGCAACGCGGCTCTACCAAACCAACGGAACGTGGTTTGCCCTTTGGGATACTACAAGTTTGGCAAATGGGCTCTACACGGTTTCGTTTGAGGTGGATCCCAATAATGACGGAAACACTTCAGCAGCCGGTTCAACATTTATGAATGTGCAGAATGCGGTTTGTTTTCCTGACAATGTTCATCTTTGCGGTGAAGCACTGTATGTTCATGCTCAAACCATTGACACAAAGGGTTTCTGGGAAATGGAAATTTACGATGTCCAAGGCAATCTTTTCACCAACCTGACCGGCTCAGTGGATGGCAATGGGTTTTGTGATTTTCCTGACATCTCGCAAGAAGGCGTTGTTGTCAGCCTTCTCGATACAAATGGAGATCAATTACCATCCTCCTATTACGATGTTGTAGTGATCACACACCCGGCGACAGGCACAGGCTCTGGCACATCTGCCCTTTTAACCAGCGCATCCAGCGGCTCCAACACGGGAAGACGGCGTTACTTTCTTTCAAAGTTTGCGCGGGACTATCGAAATTGGGTGGTCGCCTACATGCCGATCTATGGGGCAATTACCACCGGTGGCGGCGCTCCGGTTCGATTGGCGGGGATGCTCGAAGGTGCTGCCCAAGAAATTCACGACTCAGCCTACGGCGCGAATGACGCGGTCATCAACCAGCAAAACACCACCTGGGGTTATCCCTATACCTTTACCTTGGAAAACCGGACGGACTGGAACCAGTTAATAAACCTACTGCGCTTCTCGCCGGCGCGGAATTTTGTTTATTTTGGGCACGGCGGACCGAACATCATCGGAGCAAATAAAACCTTGGGAGCGACTTGCGAGGATGTGCAACAGTTTTTACATAATCCTCCCGACATCCTGGACCCGAGCGCCGTTCCTACGAATTACCCCACGGCTCATCCTTACCGTTTTGTTTTTTTAGACGGATGCAACACCGCCAGAGGAAACTGGCCACAAGTGTTTGGCATACCGAACCAGCAGATTTCAGAAACGGACTTCAATGAAAAATACAAGATCAGACCGAGAGCATTTTTAGGATGGGCGACTATAACCGGCCAGCACATTGAGAACACCATGCCCGCAGATCATGAAGTGTTCTACAATGGGTTTTGGAATGCGTGGAGTAGTCCTCAGCATTCGAAATTGCAAGATGCAATTGACAACGCGAATCCGATAACTGACCCGAGAACCGGAAATATTCAACCGTGCGTTCTTTCGAAGAGTATTATCCTCTACGGTTGCCCAACTTTGCCTTTTTACGAATAGCTTATGATTATTACCAATCTACTCTCAAACATGGTGCTCGTATCAGGCTTGAATGTTATTCAGGCAAATACTGAAACATTCCAAGATTACGCATATCATGCAATGTTCACCAATGCACAGGCCGTGGTCGCTGCTTGGCACTTAGACCCAATCATCCTTGCGACAAATAATATCACCTATTTTAAGGCGTCACCAACGATTCCCGGAATCAAAGGGGGAATGAAATTTGGTAACCGCTATGTGTTTGGTTATGAATTTGGTCGTTTTTCTAGCTTCACTGATTTTCAAAATGATAGGGCAGTGGCGCACACGCAAAATGTTGAAACGAACGCTGCCATTTTTGAGCAGTGGATGCACGCGACGAATTTGTTCACCATGCAGTCGGCCACCAAGTTGGCGGCGGATTCGATGAAGGTCATCAACGTGCCGGGGGATTTTTCGCACCCGAAAAAAGCGCAGCAGTTGAAATATGAATGGAAGGACGGCAAGACCTATTTACTCCCTTACTACGGTTTCGATTGGAGCGACAAGGAAGTTCACCGAATGGAAATTTCAGGTATCATCGGGAAAGTTGTTTATTATTCAGCCGTTGGCGCTTCCCTCCGATTGAATCCACCAACAAACTATTACGATCTTCTGGGCCTGCCCAAAGATCCGGTCTTCGTCCGGCGTTTCGACACGGAACCGCCGACTTACGAGGTGCTATTTGACTCGAAGCATCCGGATAAAAAATAATCTTGTGATCGTTACCAATCTGCTCTCAAACATGGTGCTCGTCTCTGGTTTGAACATCATTCAAACAAACACACAAGCGTTTCAAGAATACGCATACAATGCGATGACAACCAATTCCCAAGCTTTGGCGATTGCGTGGAAACTGGATGTCAACACCGTCGCATCCAACAACATTACTCGAGTTAAAGCATCGCCCACTATCCCAGGAGCCAGCGGATTCGTAGATTTTGATAAACGTTACCATGAAAGGGTCTGAAAGGGTCAGTCCCATGAAAGTGCTCGGCTTGCCGCCATTAACTAATAATGCTCCCTCTACGGATACCAATGTCGCGCTGCAACAAATCAATGAAGTTACCGGCTATCCCAGAGGGCGTCATCCACTTCAGTTCAAAACCTCCCAGACCAACGTAAATCACTGATAATCAGCGCCTCATTCCATCGCGTCAGACGCTCCGGGTCGCGCGGACGGCGCTCAGGGAGGGGAAACGACCCCTCGGCCTCGCGCGCCAGCCGGTCGGCCCGGCGCGGGCGGGTCTCGGCTTCACGAGGAGACCGCTCCGGGTCGCGCGGCCATTGCTCCGGGACAGGAAACCACCGCTCGGTTTCGCCCGGACTCGGCTCCGGTTGGTGCGGTGAACTCTCCGCCTCACGCGGGGCCGGCTCGGTCTTGCCGGACGAATGTTCGGGCCGGGGAAATGGTTCCTGCAAAACCGCGTTGACCCGCCGGGAGGCAGACTTTAGGATCGTTTCCACTGCCATCGCCCATGGATTCAGCAAAGAAAAAAACTGCACTCGTCACGGGTGCCAGCCGGGGAATCGGACGCGCCATCGCCCTGGCGCTGGCGACGAATGGCTGCCACCTGCTCGTCAACTACCGCAGCCGTCGGGACGACGCGCAGGAAACCCTCAACCTCATCGAACAACTCGGCGGCACCGGCGAACTCTGCCCCTTCGACGTCGCCGCCGCCGCCGCCTGCGAACAGGCGGTTGCAAAAATCCTCCAGTCCCACGCGCGCATTGATGTGCTGATCAACAACGCTGGCATCCGTCAGGACGCGCTGCTGGTGTTCATGAAGCCCGAACAATGGGCGCAGGTCATCGCCACGAATCTCAACAGTTTTTTCAACGTCACCCAGCCCGTCGCCAAACAAATGGCGCTGCAACGCAGTGGCCGCATCGTGAGCGTCACGTCCACCGCCGGACAGACCGGAGTGGAAGGCCAGGCGAATTACTCCGCCGCCAAGGCCGGGGTGATCGGGGCCTCGAAATCCCTCGCGCGCGAACTCGCCAAACGCGGTGTCACCGTGAACGTGCTTGCACCCGGCTTCATCGAAACGGAGATGACCAAAGACCTGCCGCGCGAACAATTGCTGAAACAAATTCCCGCCGGACGGTTTGGCAAACCGGAAGAAGTGGCCGCCGCTGCAGTGTTCCTCTGCTCCGACTCCGCCGCGTACATCAACGGCGCAGTCATCAACATCAACGGCGGTGTTTACACCTGATGGCCGCCGAAGCTTCACCCGCAGCCCATTGGTCCGGCAGTGGTCAACTGCGCGGCGGACGCTGGGGCATCTGGCTGTTCATCACCGTCCTGCGCTTTCTGGGGTTGCGGTTCGCCTATGCCCTGGCCGGGCCGTGCGCGCTTTATTTTTCCTTCGCCTCGCCCGACGTGGCGGCCACGATGGATTATCACCGGCGCATTTTTGGAAAGGTGCCGTGGTGGAAACGCCGTTGGTTGGTGGCGAAACATTTTTTTTCGTTCGGCCAGGCGCTGGTGGACCGCACCGCCATTCTCGCCGGGCAGACGTGCCGCTTCTCGTTCGCGTTCGACGGGGAACATCACGTCCGCGAAATGGTGGCCGAAGGCAACGGCGTGCTGCTCCTCACCGCGCACCTCGGCAACTGGGAAGCCGCCGGTCAGTTGCTCTCGCGCCTCGACGTGCCGGTCAACGTCACGGGCTTCGACAATGAAACCTCACAGATGCGCGACCTGCTCACGCGCTCGTCGGACGTGAAATTTCGCCTCATCCCGCTCACGGGTTCGCCCACCGACACGCTCCCGCTCGTCGCCGCGCTCCGGCGCGGGGAGATCGTGGCCATGCTCGGCGACCGCGCCTACGGCAGTCCGGCGCGGCCCGTTTCATTTCTCGGCGACACGGCGGCGTTTCCGGTCGGGGGCTACGTGATGGCGGCGATTGCAGGCGCGCCGCTCGTCCACGTTTTCAGCATGCGCGAACCGGGCGGGCATTATCATTTCTTCGGATTTCCTCCGGAACATCCGCACATGCCGCCGCGTCCTCAACGCGACGCCTACCTGACGGGCTGCGCGACGCGCTTCGTCGCCAACATGGAATCGGTGCTCCGTCGCGATCCGTTGCAGTGGTATAATTTTTATCCGTTTTGGAAAAACCCCGAACCGCCGGTTCGTCCCAAGCCCACAATCCTTCCATGAACACGCCGCTGGAAACCCTGCTGCCGCACCGCGCGCCCATGCTTTGGCTCGAGGCGCTGACCGAATGCACGCCGACCACGGCGCGGGCCACGGTTTGTTTCACCGCCGATCATTTCGCGGTGGCCAGCGGCGGGGTGATTGAAACCGCACTGGTCGAATGTGTCGCGCAAACCATCGCCGCCGCGCAAGGTCAGCGGTCCAAAGCCAGCAGCAAATCCGGCGTGCCTTCCGTTGGCATGTTGGCCGCCGTCGCGAATTTCAAAATCCACACACCGCCGCCGTTGGGAAAAGCCCTGACGATTGAAATCAACGAACTCAAAAGATTCGGCCCGATGATCCTCGTGTCCGGCGTGGTGTCGCACCAAGGACAAACCATCGCGGCGGGTGAACTGACTGTGTATGCCTGAGTCAGCCGCAAATCCATTGCCCACCGTGGTCATCGCCGGCTGCGGCGCGATCACCGCCGTGGGTTGCGGCGTCGAGGCGTTGCGCGCCGCGTTGCGCGCCAATACCAGCGGCCTGCGCGCGAACGATAGATTTAATTCACCGCGCTTTCAGTCAAGCATCGTGGGTGCGGTGCCGTTGGACTTATTGCCATTGGTAGGGCGCGACACTCCGTGCGCGCCGGGGTTTGACGGCGCGGCGGACGGCGCGCACGGAGTGACGCGCCCTACCTTGCCGCTTCCAAATGACGATCCCGCCTTCCAACTCGCGGATGAAGCGTTGCGCCAGGCGACAGCGGCATCGCGCGAAATACTTTTCAAAATTCCAACCGAACGCCTCGGCCTGGTTCTCTCCACCACCAAGGCCAACCTCGAAGCGCTCGAACGCTTGTCCGACGGACACCCCTGCCCCCCCGCTGCACGGCGTCATCTGCAAGGCGATCGGCTCGCCGCCGATCTCGCGGCGGCGCACGGCGCGCACGGCCCCGTGCAATGTATTTCCGCCGCGTGCGTCTCGGGTTTGATCGCAATTCAACAGGGCGCAAAATTAATTCAACGCGGCGCGGCGGACGCCGTGCTGGTCGTGGGCGTGGATCATCTGTCGGCGTTCGTCGTCGCGGGCTTCACGGCGTTGAAGGCGATTGATCCGCTGGGCTGCCGTCCCTTTGATCGCGACCGTTGCGGTTTGAGTCCGGGTGAAGCGGGGGCGGCGCTGGTGCTGGTGCGCGCCGATCTTGCGCCGCGTGGTGGCATAAAAATTTCCGGCTGGGGCAGCAGCAACGACGCAAATCATCTGACCGGCCCGTCGCGCGACGGCTCCGGTCTGGCGCTGGCCATTCGCAGCGCGCTGGCCATGGCGAAGTTGCCGGCGTCGGCGATTGATTACGTCAACGTCCACGGCACCGGTACGCCGTACAACGACGCGATGGAATCGCTCGCGTTGCAGACCATCTTCGGCAGTGCCTGCCCGCCGTTTAGTGGCAGCAAAGGCATGTTGGGCCACACTCTGGGCGCGGCGGGCGTGGTGGAAACTATTTTGTGCGTGCTGGCGATGCAGGAAAACATCCTGCCCGGCACGCCCCGTTTGGGGACGGCGGCGGACGGAGTTCCCAATAGCGTCGTGCGTGAACCCCGACCGGCGGAAAAATTAAATCGCGTGCTGAAACTCAACACGGGCTTCGGCGGCCTCAACGGTGCGTTGATATTGCATTCATGAAATTCCAAGTTCCAAGTTCCGAGTTTCAAACTTTGAGCCCTGCGTGGGAGGGTGGTTGGGCGTTCGGGCTTAACGTTTCGTTTGGGTTTGGAATTTGGAACTTGGAACTTGGAATTTTCCCAGCATGACCGGCCTCGTCATCACCGCCGCCAGCAAGGTCACGCCCGCTAATTTGAAAACCGCCCGGCTTGGCCCGCGCTTCGGGCGGCTCGATCCCGCCAGTCAACTGGCGTTGCTCGCCGTCGAATCGCTGGGGATTGATTTTGAAAAACTCCCGCGCGAACGCATCGGCATCTGTCTGGCGGCGCGGGCCGGGTCGCTTTCGACGGACGTTGAGTTTTGGAAAGGTCGCGACGCGGTGGGTGGACCGAGTCCGACGTTGTTCGCCTACACGCTGCCCAGCGCGGCCATGGGCGAGATCGCCATCCGCCATAAATTGATGGGGCCGAATCTGTGTTTCACTGGCGATGACCGCGACGTGCTGACGGAAGCGGCGGAGTTAATTTGGCGCGGTGAAGCGGAGGCGTGTGTTTGTGTTGGCTGCCAAGTCATCACCGAGGCGGCCAGTGAACTGATTCAAGCCAGTCCGGCGTCGCAGGCGGTGGCCGTGTTCCTGGCGCAAGCCGGCACCGGCATTCGGCTGCCAGCAAGGGAAAACGAACGCGGCCTGGAATCGGTGTGGGCCGGGGTTCTTGCGCTGAAATTGAAATATGCCGCTTCAGAAGGGATTTGAGATGCGCACTGCGCTTTTGCTGCCAATAAATTTTCTTTTCCTTTCGGCCCGGCGATTTGTATAGTCTGCCTGATTGCACTCCCGCAGTCACTGAACCAGAAATTGAAATTATGCCACTGACACACACGAAAGACCTGTTCGCCAAAGCCCTCAAAGGCAAATACGCCCTGGGCGCATTCAACGTCAACAACATGGAGCTGATCCAGGCCATCGTGGAGGCCTGTGAGGAGGAAAAAGCCCCGTTGATGCTGCAAATTTCCAAGGGCGCCCGGCAATACGCCAACCCCGTCTATCTCAAGAAGCTCATCGAGGCCGCCGTCAGCCTGAGCAACATTCCCATCGCGGTTCACTTGGATCACGGCGACACGTTCGAGCTGTGCAAGGAGTGCATTGATGAAGGTTTCACCAGCGTCATGATTGACGCCAGCCACGAGCCGTTCGAGAAGAACGCCGAGATCACCCGCAAGGTCGTGGAATACGCGCACAAGCATAATTGCTCCGTGGAATCTGAACTCGGCCACCTCGTCGGCGCGCAGTTCGACGAAGGTGAAGAAGGCGGCGCGCATTCCATGAGCGGCCACTACACCAACCCTGAGGAAGCCGTCAAATTCGTCAAAGAAACCGGCTGCGACTCGCTCGCCGTCGCCATCGGCAACAGCCACGGCGCTTTCAAATTCAAAGGGGAACAACACCTCGACCTCGACCGCCTCAAAGCCATCAAGAAAGCGCTCATGGAAGCCAACCTCGGTGATTACCCGCTCGTGTTGCACGGCGCCTCCAGCGTGCCGCAGCACCTCGTCGCCGAAGTCAACAAATACGGCGGCAAGATGCCCGACGCCCAAGGCGTGCCGGAAGCCGACATCGAAGTCGCCCGCCGCGTGGGTTGCACCAAGGTGAACATCGACACCGACCTGCGCATCGCCATGACCGCCGCCATCCGCAAAGTCTTTGCGGAAAAGCCGGCTGAATTCGACCCGCGCAAATTCATGGGCCCGGCCCGCCAAGCCGTCAAAGACCTCGTACGGCACAAGGTCAAGAACGTCCTCTGCTGTGCCGGTCACGCGTTCGACTAGGCCGTTACCAATTTCAAAGCAAAACGTGGCGTGCCCGCAAGGCCGCCACGTTTATGTTTTTCCAAGTCTCAACGAGGACAATCCTCACCGCACCACGCTGTCACGAAATTGCTTGGGCGACATTCCCGTGGCCTGCTTGAAGGCGACGCAAAAACTGTTCGCGCTTTGATAGCCACACATCGTCGCGAGCACTTCCACCTTGTTGTCGGATTCCGCCAGCAACCGCTTGGCACGTTCAATCCGCACCCGTTGCAGCTCCTGGCCCGGCGTGCGGCCGACATTGTCTTGAAACGCCTTGTGTAATCCGCGCCGGGACATGGCCGCCACGCTGACGAGATCTTTGACGCTGATGTTCTGGTCGGAATGTTCCCAGATGAATCGCAGACAGTTGGCCACCCCCTTGTGCTTGAGCGCGAGGAGATCGCTGCTCTTGCGCGTGATGATGCTGGAAGCGGGGATGCGAATCGGTTTGGCCGGAGGCTTCTTCCCGTTCATCAGGTCATTCAGCAGCGCCGCACCGGTGTAGCCCAGCGTTTCCAGATTGGTCTCCACGCTGGAAACCGGCGTGGGCATGGCGTCCGGTGCGAGTAGATAATTTTCCGCCCCGATGATGGCGATCTGCTCCGGCACGGACAGCCCGGCCTCTTCGCAACATTCCAGCACGTCCAGCGCCTGCTCGTCGTTGGCGGCAAACACCGCCAACGGCTTGGGCGCGGGCCGGAGCTGCGCGATCAGCCACCTGCGCTTGCGCTTCCATTGATCGCGGTCGTTGCGGAAATCCGGGGACTGATGCCACCGCAGCCAGGTGCAGTCATGGCCGGAACGCTTCAGCGCCTCGACAAATCCCTGGCCCCGCTCCTCGTACGACCAGTTGTCCGTGTCGCTGTAAAAAAGAAAATTGTGAAAGCCGCGCGTCAAAAAATGTTCAACCACCAGTTGCGCGGCGTGCGCGTGATCCTCCAGCACGCGGGCGAATTTCAACTGCGGCCGGCGATTGCTGAAATCCACGGTCGGCTTCCTGGCCTGCACGACGAACTCGGCGAGATCATCGCCCGCACCAAGCCAGGCAAGGATGCCGTCGCCCTCCCAGCCCCAGGGGATGGTTTTTTCGCGCGTGGGATTGGCGGAGATGTGCCAGTGATTTTCCTGGGCGAACTTCTCAATACCGCGATGCAGCCGGTAGTCGTACCAGCCCAGGGCGATGAGCACCCGTTTTTGATTCGTTCGCATTGGTGGAGCAATGATTGAATCCGCCCCGTTCGATTTTCAATCTTTTTCGAGACCCCAAATCACCAGCCACAATACCATTCCCTGGATAATTTCCGGGCGGACCATTTGGCCCGCCCGGATGATTTTTAGTTTTTCACCGCGCCACCTGGCGAAGGAACTTGCAACAGCAGATTGGCCCCGCTGCCACCCGTGCCCATGAAGTAGGTGGGATATTTTCCGTCCCACTTTTCGACACGGGCCTTTTCCACTTCGAGCGCCTTCAACTGATAGAGCAGCGGATTCTGCTGCGCTTCGTTGAGCGCGCGGTTCACTTCACGGATCGCCTCGGCTTCGCCGGCGGCGGCGGTTTTCCGCGCGTCCGCCAGGCCCATCGCCTCGCGCCGCGCCTTCTCGGCCACGGCGTTGGCTTCCAGTTCGATGCGGTCGTTCTCTTTCTTCTGCGCCTCGAACTTCGCCTGCGCCACCACTTTCAACTGCTGCGCAATGAATGTGGCGTCAATGGACTTCTGGATCTCGGGATTTTCATACGTCATCCCGCCGAACATGCCGATGGTCGTGACGGTTACGCCGCGCGTGGCAAAGAAGGTTGTCAGATCGGTCTTCACCGCGTCGGCGATTTCCTGTTTCTTTGCCCGCAAGGCGTCGAGCGGATAGCGGGCCGCCACTTCCGCCGCGATCTGCTGCACGCGCCCGCGCACTTCGCGATCAATCACGTCGGCGAGCGAACCGCTCGGATACCAGTAGAGGAACTTCGCCGCCTCATCCTCGGGGATGAAGGCCGTGCAGGTGAAGCCCATGCTGAACCCGACGCTGTCGGCGCTTTCGATCCAGATGGCCCGGTCATTTGCCGCGCCGCGCAACAATTGGCCCGCGTAGGTCTGGCCTTGTGGCGTGATCCACTCGCGCGTCACCGGCGAGCGGTTCACCTTCACCAGGCGCACGGTCGGTATCCAATGGCCATCGCCAGGCATCCGGCCTTCCTGCGACCAACGATGCACGATCTGCACGCGCTTCGTCGCAACCTTGCGCTGTTTCAAATAATCTTCGCTTTGAAACTTCGCCTGCTGCGTCGCGTCGCCTTCGAGCGGAATCAGGAAGCCCGTTTCCGAGGTGTCAATCTCGACGAACTCCGGCCGATCGTACGACTTCATGCAGCCGGTCAGTCCGGCCACGCAAAGCAGTCCGACGACAATCGGCGCCGCCTTGAAGAAACGCGCGGTGATTTTCGCCAGCACCGTTTTCGCATAACTGCCGAAGCACAACCACGCAGCCAGCAGGGTGATTGCACCAGCAACCATGTGAACCAAGTCCTTGCCGGCTTCAAACTGCCGCAGTTGATTGGCGTTTGAGTTGGTCCCGTCGAATTGCTGGAGCGCGAACTGCGTTGAGAAGTCCGGCTGGCGGCTGTTGAGCCACCAGCTTTCCAGCGACCAGACGGCCAAAGTTATTAATGTGAATGTCATCAGTTTTTTCATACGAGTCTGCTCCGATTCGGTTGCGCCGTGCGACGGTTTGCGCCCGCCTTTGCGCGACGATGGGACGACGACACGAAGCCGCCGCCACATCGCGACGCGACGCAGCACAACTCAGTTTTCTGTTGGGGAGACCAGATGGTGCCGATACGCACGGCCCTAGAGGATCGCCCTTCCAATTGCCGACGAGGTTAGCTGACGGGCTCGGCCTTGAAAGTGGCCTTGGTCGTGGTTCGCACGACCGTTCGCCCCGTCCGGAGTTCCGCTCCGGAGTTTGGGTCCCCCGCACCGGCTCGCAGGAAGGCGGGCCGACTTAGGCTTTCGACGATGAAACCAATGACACAGTCCGGCGGGTTGTCAAATGAAGTTGATAAAAACGCTGCGAACAAAGGGCTTTGACGATCATTTCCGCAAAACACTGTCCCGTTGTGCCCACTCGGGATTCTGATTTGGATAATCCAAATTGTAATGCAGCCCGCGACTTTCCGGGCGCAGCAGCGCACAGCGGACGATGAGTTCGGCAACGGTCGCGATGTTGCGCAGTTCCAGCAGATCCGCCGTCACGATGAAGTTCCAATAGTATTCGGAAATCTCCTGCTGCAAATTTGCGAGCCGCGCCTGCGCGCGTTGCAGCCGCTTGTTCGTGCGCACGATGCCGACGTAATCCCACATCAGCCGGCGGATTTCGTCCCAGTTGTGCGAGACGACCACCAACTCATCGGGGTTGTTGGCGTCACCAGATTGCCAGGGGGGAATTGAAAGATTGCCGATCGCCGATTGTTGATTGCCGATTGCTTTTTCCGCTGCGCGGTGCGCGCAGACCAACGCCTCCAAAAGGGAATTGCTCGCCAGCCGATTCGCACCGTGCAGTCCAGTGCAGGCCACTTCGCCCACCGCGTAAAGTCCGGCGATGTCCGTCTCGCCATCCACATTCGTCACCACGCCGCCCGCCTGATGATGCGCCGCCGGAACGACGGGAATTGGCTCCTTGGTGATGTCAATGCCGTAGCCGAGGCAGGTCTTGTAGATGTTGGGGAAGCGCGCGATGACGAACTTCGCCGGCTTGTGCGTGATGTCGAGCAGCACGCAGTCCGCGCCGCTCTTTTTCATCTCGCTGTCAATCGCCCGTGCCACCACGTCGCGGGTGGCCAGGGATTTGAGCGGGTGGTAATCGTTCATGAACTCCACGCCGTCCAGCGTCATCAGCACGCCGCCCTCGCCGCGCACGGCTTCGCTGATGAGAAACGATTTCGCCTTGGGATGATACAGGCACGTCGGATGAAACTGGATGAACTCCATGTTCGCAATGGCCGCGCCGACGCGATACGCCATCGCCACGCCATCGCCCGTCGCGATGTCAGGGTTCGTCGTATAGAGATAAACTTTGCCACAGCCGCCCGTGGCCAGCAGCGTAACTGGCGCGGCGAATGTCTCGACTTTGCCCGAAGACTTTTCGAGCACGTAAACTCCGAGACAGCGGTTTTCGAATTCGGAATTTCCCCTGAGCTTCTGGCTGGTGATCAAATCAATCGCGATATGATTTTCAAAAATCTGGATGTTCGGCTCCTGAGCAATCGCGTGCAGCAAGGCGCGCTCAATCTCGCGTCCGGTCACATCTTTCGCGTGCAGGATGCGCCGCTGGGAATGGCCGCCTTCCTTGCCGAGATCAAGTTCGTGACGGCCATGACTGCGGGCGTCTTCGCTCTCGCTGAACTTCATGCCCAGCTCAATCAGTTCCTGAATCCGCGCCGGGCCTTCCTCGACAATCTGGCGGACCACCGCTTCGTTGCAAAGTCCCGCACCGGATTCGAGCGTGTCGCGCACATGCGACTCGAAGGAATCCTCCTTGCTCGTCACCGCCGCGATGCCGCCCTGCGCGTAGTTCGTGTTCGACTCCGCCTTGTTCTTCTTGGTGATGATGGCCACGCGCCCGTGCGGCGCAACTTTCAGCGCGAAGGAAAGCCCTGCGATACCACTGCCGAGGATGAGAAAGTCGAATTGTTTCATTTTTTAACGATTCGTTTTTTTTCCAAATACTCAAAAATGTTGAATTTGAAAAATTCTTCCTTGTAAGCAAGCCGTGAAGGATGGCGTGGATGTCCTTGTTTTGTTGGCTGACCGCAATGGTTCCAAATTGGATTCTTCTTTAGTTCGTGTGCAATCTTTGAGAGGCAATCCCACAAATAATCCCGGCTGCAAATCAAATCACCCCAGGCAGCCCAAATTTGCGGCGACCCTTCGTTTGGAACTTGAGAGCGGATGATTTTCGTATTCCTTCCAACCAAATTATCATCTGGCTTTGAATTTAATTCGCCAGGATTCGTAGCCCGCTGCGGATAAATATTGAGCATTACAAACCCCGGAAAATCCAAACCCCTTGAAAATTTTATAACCTTCGTGATCGTTCTGTCAGATTCATCTTTGTTAGCCGTGCTGGGATTCACCCCCAACACGAACAGTTTACTCATGCCAGCAGAACCAAGAACAAACCTTTCTCGGTCATTCTCCTCGTCGTCATGAATGTCATATTTCACCGGCGCAAAGCATGGATGCAAAACACCTCGGACGCGAAGCGAAAATGCGCGGCCTAATCCTCCGCAAACAGATATTCCAAATCCGTCTTCGACAAGCTCTTCGTGAAGCCTTCCTCGCCAAGCACGTCAGCGATTGTCCGGGCCTTGCTCTGTTGCAGCTCCCAGATTTTTTCCTCGACGGTGCCGGGCGAAATCAGGCGGTAGGCGTTCACCGTCTGCGTCTGGCCGATGCGGTGCGACCGGTCAATGGCCTGCGCCTCGACCGCCGGGTTCCACCACGGATCATAGAGCACCACGTAACTCGCGGTGGTGAGATTCAAGCCGGTGCCGGCGGCGCGCAGGCTTAACAGGAACACGCCGGGGCCGGTGTCGTTCTGGAACGCGTTCACGACTTCCTGGCGATCCTTGGTCTGGCCGGTGAGCATGTGCGTGGGAATCTGGCGCTCGCGACATTCCTTCTGGAGCAGTTCGAGCATCTGCACAAACTGGCTGAACACCAAAACTTTTTGGCCGTCGGCCACGAGGGCGTCGAGCAACTCGAACAACGTCTCCGTCTTGCCGGACGCGGCGTCGCTGCCCACGAGTCGCGGGTGGCAGCAGATTTGGCGCAGGCGCGTGAGCGCAGCCAGGACGTGCATCTGGCTTTTATTGATGCCTTTTTCGGCGACGGTCTGCATGACTTGGTCGCGGCTGCGGCGAAGTTCGGCGAGATAGAGTTTCCGCTGCTCGTCGCCGAGCTGGCAATCGCGGCGTTCCTCGATGCGGTCCGGCAAATCCTTGGCGACGTGCTTTTTCATGCGGCGCAGCAGCAGCGGCCGCAGCTTGGCGGAAAGACGCCGGCGGGCGATGCGCTGCTCCATCTCAGGATTTTCTGCGCCCTTCGGCTCGTAGGTCTCGATGAAATGTTCCTGATTGCCGAGGTAATTCGGCTGCACGAAATCCACTATGCTCCACAGATCCAGCAGCCGGTTTTCCAGCGGCGTGCCGGTGAGCGCGAGACGATGTTCGGATTTCAGTTGCTTCACCGATTGTGTGACCTGCGCGCCGGGATTCTTGATGAACTGCGCCTCGTCGAGAATCACCGTGCGGAAGGGAAACTTCTGCAACTCCTCAAGGTCGCGCCGCAACAGCGCGTAGTTCGTCACGATCAGGTCGTGCTGGGGAATTTGTTTGCGCATCGCATGCCGCGCCGCGCCGCTTTCGAGAACGAGAACTTTCAGATGCGGCGTGAACCGCTCGGCTTCGCGCCGCCAGTTGTGCAGCACCGAGGCCGGGCAGATGACGAGCGACGGCTTGGGATCTTTTTTATTTTGATCCTTCAACCACGCCAGCCATGCGAGCGTCTGCAACGTTTTGCCGAGGCCCATGTCGTCGGCGAGAATGCCGCCGAGCCGGATGTTCGTGAGGTGGACTAGAAAATCAAAACCCTCCTTTTGATACGGCCGCATTTCCGCCTGCACGCTGGGCGAAACTTCCGTCGCGGGAATGCCCTTGAAATCGCGCAGCCGTTCGCGCAACGCCCGGGCCTGCGGCGAATCGGCGAAACGTTGCAGACCTTCCTCGTCCAGGTGCGCAGCTTGTTCGAGACCAATGCGCTGTGCGACGGGCACGAGGCCGTCCACGCCCAAGTCAGCCATCGCTTCGTGCGCGGATTGCACGGCAGCGGTGTCGAGTTCGACCCAGCCGGAATCGGGCAGCTTGACGTAGCGGCTCGTGGCGGCGGCGAGGCGTTGCAAGTCGGCGGCCGTAAGTTTCAAACCTTCCTGCTCCCAATCGGCGGACACCGAGAGCCAGTCAATGCCGCTGCCCTTGACGATCAGGCGCGGCTTGAGTTGACGCGGCGCGAGGAACAGGCGGTGAAACGCGGGGTTGCCGAGAAACTCTGTGTTCGGTGGACGTTGCGGCCAGATGCGGGCGAGGGTGCCGAGAAAATTTTCGTTGGCGTCGCCGACCCACAAGCCAGGCTCCGGCGTAAACCAGTCAAGCTGGCGCAACCATTGCGTGGCGGGTTCGAGCAGCGGGTCGTCGAGAATTTCAGGCTTTTCGCTGGCGCGGTTTTTCCCGTCGCTCTGCTTCCACTCGGTGCCGTTCCAAAGCCACTGGCTGCCGTCGCGTTTGCTCTTGGCGAGCAGACGCAAGCGGACGGTGTCGTCGAGCAATTCCAGAATGAACTGCGGCGTGGCGGCGTGCGCGGTGCAAAGCTGATCCCAGTCCACGCCGTTGGTGGATTTGGTGTGCCGCAGTTTTTTGAGCAGGCGGTGGCTCAGCTTTTTCACCGGCACACAGGGATTGCTTTGCCAATGATCCAGCACCGCAAGCGGCGGGGCGTTGCGCAGCAGATAAAAGGTTCCGCCGGCAAGTGCGAGCGGCGGGTGGCTGGCGAAGAAATGGACTTCCGGCAGCGCAAAGGTTTTTCCGTCAGGCAGCGTGAGGCGGTGCGTGAAGGCGAGTTCGTTGTTGTCGCGATCCAGGTGCGGCGCGAGTTCGGCGACCTGTCCGTGGAATTGAATCTTTTGGCCGTCGGGTGATTCCAGCCGTGCGGCGCGGCCCCAATGCGCGAGCCAGTGCAGCAGTTCGGCGTTGGTCAGGATGAGCGTGTCATTGCCGTCTTTGCGGTCGTGATGGGTTTCGGCCAGCCACTGAATGAACTCCCAGTCGTCGGGCAAAAATAATTCCTGCTCATGCGCGGCCCGCGTGATGAGCTCGATGATTTCACGCAGCGACCGGATTTTGTCGCCGGTGCGCGGGCGGATGAGATGGAACTGCACGCCGAGACGCTGGCGCGCGGGCTGGTCTTCATCCGGCTGCGGCTGGCAGACAACGCGCAACGAGGCGCGCGGCGAATCGAGATGGACGGGCTTGGCGGGGAAGAGCCAGTTCTCCAGTTCGCGCACCAGAGTTTGTTCATGCTCGGCCGCCTCAACCTGGGCAAAGCGGTTCAAGTTCGCGTATGGCTGCAGCTCCGGCGGCGTGGAACGCTTTGCGCGCAGAAACAAGAACGCCAGTTCCTCGAGCCGCGCCTTGCCGGTCGCGGCGAGCATGTGCGGCCACCAGTCAGTGGCGGGAAAATCTTTGCGCGAGAGGGAGAGCTTCTCAAAATAATCCTCCAGCAGCAGCCACGCGCGCTGAGAGTCGGGACAGGTGGCGAAGCTGCGGAGCATCTCCTCGCGCCCGGCCACGGCGGTTTTGGTGTCGGAGAGTTCGCGGCGCAAATCCGCCAGTGCCCCGTAGGTCTGGGAGAGAACCTTGTTGTGCGCGTCATACTTGGTCGTGCCGACGGAGCGCGCCCCATTTCCGTTTTTACTTAAGTGCTTTGCCATTCTGATTAAAAATCCCGTTGAGCCACTAAACGACCTATAATCACGACAAATCACAACGCTCGGGTCAATCAGAAAAGGAAACATTTTGGGGTGTTGGGGCATCTTGACACGGTTCTTGGATTCAAACCCGGACCGTCAGCAGCGGGCAACTGGAAAGTCGCCCGAACCCGCAGGCTGGAAAGCCTGCGCCACGTAGCGCCGACATTCTTGTCGGCGGGTTCCGGGGGCTTTCCAGCCCCCAGTTAAGAACAGTGTCGGGATGCACCCCTGCACCATTCGCCGGTGCTGCGGCTGGTCGCGGGGACACACAGCCAGCCAGCGCTCCCGTTTCCGTCGTAGCGGCGTCTCGGCAGAGCGCCGCATTATTGAAGAAGTTGAAATAATCCGGCTTTCTGCCGAAAGCCGCTACGAATAAACTCACCGATTCCCCTTGCAATTATCCGCTCCGACCGGAACCTTGCGTTCGGGAAAACATCACTCACATTATGCGCGCTACTATTTACTCGCGGCCCTGCTTTGCGCTGATTCTTCTTTTGCTGGCGTCAGGCTGGCGAGGTTTTGCGGCGGTGCCGAGCGCCGTCGTCACCGACACCAATATTCCCATGCAGATTGTCACCTGCCGCGACGGGGTGGATGTGGACGCACTGCTCACGGAACACGGCATTGCGCCCCGGCACCGCTACCATGCTTTGGGTGGTTTTGCCGCGCGCATTCCGCCCGGCCTCATTGAGAGACTGCGGAAGGACAGTCGCGTGGAAGCGGTCGAAGCCGATGGCATTGCCAATCTTTGCGATAGCCAAATCACTCCCGCCGGGGTCATTCGCATTGGCGTGACCAATTTCCCGATTGGGCGAAGCAACGGCGTGGCGATTCCCTTGGATGTTGGCGTGGCGATTTTGGATTCAGGCATTGATCCTCATCCCGACCTGCCGCCCTGTTATACGAATTACTGGACTTTTGGAACGGATGGCAGTGATTCGCTTGGACATGGAACAAGCGTTGCGGGAGTGATTGCCGCTCAAGATAACGGCTACGGTGTGGTTGGCGTGGCTCCGGGTGTGCGGATTTGGAACGTGAAAGTAATTGGCCCTCCGCCATACAACACATGGAGCTTGGCTATTGCCGGAATGGATTATTGCACGGCTCATTCCAATGAAATCGCTGTGGCCAACATCAGCATTGGAAACAGTGCGGGCGGCGCACCCTACAGAGCAATCTTGGCGGCTGTCCGTCGAATGGTTTGGCTTGGAGGTATTGTCGTTGTCGCAGCTGCAGGAAATGACGCGAGAGACATGGCCGGACAAGATGGAGTTTTTGGAAATGGTGATGATGCGCTGCCGGCTGGTTTGCCTGATGTTATGGCTGTGAGTGCGATGGACCCGATGAGCGATACCATAGCGAGCTTCTCAAATTACTCTCAAATTCAGCGCACAAATTTAAATAATACTACTTATGCCAACAACACGGTCTTTTCGTCCGGGCTGGCAATTGATTTGTCAGCGCCAGGAGTCAATATCTTAACGACCGGAGTCGGCAGTAACTACGTCACGGTGAGCGGCACCAGTTTTGCCGCGCCGCATGTGGCGGGTCTGGTAGCGTTGTATATCGCCGCCAATGGCCGCGCTACCAATTGTTGGGGGGGTAATCAAGATTCGGCAGGCCATTGTGGACGCAGCCCTAGCCCAGTCTCAATGGCGAACCAACCACACCGGCGATCCTGACAACCACCCGGAACCTTTGGCGATGGCATCGCCGAACTGGGTTCCAACAAATAATTCGCTCACAATCCAAACTCAGCCGGTTTCTCAATCGGTCGGCGCGGGTTACAATCTCAACTTTACGGCGCGCGCGCTCGGGTTGCCTCTGAGTTTGCAGTTGAGCTATCAATGGTTATTTAACGGAACCAATCTTTCAGAGATTACTAGAATCAGTGGTTCCACCGCGAACACACTTACAATAACCAACGCCAGTTTTGCCGATGCGGGTTTCTATAAACTGGTTGTCACCAGCGGGTCTCTCAGCGTCACCAGCGCGGTAGCCGTGCTAACCGTAGTGCCACCCAACTTGGTTCAGGAAGGAAACTTCGAGTCTCCGAATGTGGTCCCCAATCTCCATTATACCAACTTCAACGTGGGGGCCAATATTGCCGGAGTCTGGCTCGTGGAAAGCTCTGATAGTCAGTTTCTTATCCAAGGCAATTTTGACGGGAGCTCATTTTATGCGACACCCACCGGATCCCAATTTGCCTGGCTGAACAACGGTTTGGGCGAGACCGTGCTACGACAGGACTTGGCCACCCCACTTAAGGCCGGAACCAACTACGGCCTGTCATTTTTGCAATCTACGACGATAAACGCAGAGTTGGGGTTAGTCACTGTCTCTATCATGCCTGCCGCAAGCAACAACCCGGTATTCACCAGCAGTTTCTCTTTGCCTCAGCACGTCAATTGGACGCAGCAACAAACCAATTTCTCGGTGCCGGCGGATGGCCTTTACACTCTGCGAATCAAATCCACGCAAGGCTATTATGGCCTCGTGGACAGCCTCTGTATCTCTCACGAACCAACCATCCTGGCGCAGCCCGTTTCACAAGCAGTCGTTATCGGAGGTAATGCAGCTTTGACTGTGTTTGCGGGTGGTCTTGCGCCGCTTGCGTATCAGTGGTTTTGCAATGGCACCAATCTGGTGAATAACTCGCGGATCAGTGGTTCGTCGGCCAACAACCTCACAATAACGAATGTCGCCCAAGGTGATCTTGGAAATTACCAAGTAGTGATAACCAGTCCATCCGGCAGCATCACCAGCGCTGTGGCATCCCTTAGCTTTGTTGTAGTAACAGACCCTCATCCCGGCAATTTCATTCAGGATGGAAGCTTTGAATTTCCATTTTATGTTGCTGCTCTAACTGTCGGCCAGACGTTTGGCGGAGTATGGTTGGTGGAAAGCTCGGACAGTTCTGCTTTAGTTGCCATAAACCAAAATCAAAACCAAGGTAATTTTCCTACGTTTGGAATCGTTGTTTTTTATCGTCCAACACCTGCGGGAATTCAACTTTTGGGTCTGAACGGTGTCACGGTGTTTCGTCAGGATGTAGCCACATCACTTACCGCCGACACGAATTACAATTTAACTTTTCTACAATCTGGAGCCATTGATTTCCATGCCCCCGCCCAAGTCATCCTTTCCATTGGGCCAACCGGTTTTACCAACGAGGTCTGGTCTCAAATATTCACAGTCGCGAGCAACGCCGACTGGACGCTGCAACAGGCTGCCTTCAGCGTGCCCTCCAACGGACTTTACAGCCTGCGCATCAAGTCCATTGCCGGCAGCGTGGCTTACGTGGATGATTTCGCGCTGTTGCCAGCACCGGCCTCGGTGGTCACGGTCACGCCACCAGTCTTCCAAAACATTTCGCGAGTCGGGAACGCCCTGCAATTCTCGTGGAGCGCCGGAGCGGGCCAAATCTATCAACTGCAATACAAGACCAACTTGAACCAGCCAGATTGGATCAACCTCGGCTCACCCATCACCGCCACGAACACTTCCGTCTCAACTTCTGATGCGCTCGGGAATGATCTACAGCGGTTTTATCGGGTGAGGGCGCAGTAAACAACTCGTAGCGGCGTCTCGGCAGAGCGCCGCATCATTGAAGAAATTTAATCAACCGGCTTTCTGCCGAAAGCCGCTACGATATAAGACAACTTGACCCAGCAAATAAAAGTGCGTCCGCAATTTGAAAGCAATCTGGTTATTACGCAAGATTTTGGAGTACGGCGACATGTCGCCACTTTCCGGCTGGGAGACATGTCTCCCAGGCTCAAAGCGCAGTCATGCCTGCGCACTCCAAGACGCTGCCGCGCCCCTCAAACACGCCCGTCGTTCCGGCACCACCGTTTTAATTAAACCACACTAAACCAT
>JANYDP010000392.1 GCA_025363535.1 Verrucomicrobiota bacterium
AGCGGCTTGCCGTACTTGACGGACAAACGCAGCGGCAGGTGGAATTTTATTTTCCGGTTGTAGCATTCAAAAGTGTTGAACACCCGCACGGGCACCACCACCGCGTTCGATTTGATCACGGTCAACCCGATGCCCGAACGCGCCGGCTGCAGCTTGCCGTCCTTCGTGCGCGTGCCTTCGGGAAACAGAATGATCGCGCCGCCGGAGAGCAGCCGGTCAAGAATCGCCTTCAAGCCTGCCGCGCCACCGCCGTCGCGATCCACGGGAATGGAATTCCACTGGCGGAACAACCAGCCGACGAACGGCTGGCGAAACAGACTTTCGCGCCCCAGATAGTTGATCCCGCGATGCACGCCGGAACCGACCAACGGCGGATCCAGAAAGCTGGCGTGATTCGAGGCAAGAATGACCGGGCCGGTCAACGGCACGCGTTCGGGATTAAAAACTCGCCAGCGAAAATACGTAGCATACATCAGCCGGAAAAAACTCCAGCCGGCGTAGTAAACTGGATTCATGGCGGGCTTCATCTTGAGAAAAAAATTCCAAGTTCCAAAAAAACTTTCAGTTTCCAATCTCAAGTCCGGAAATGCTTCGCCCTTCGGGATTGGAATTTGGAATTTTCATCACAATCCCAGCCGTTGCTTGAGGTCGGCAATGAGCAGCCCGCTGGTCTGCTCCGAAGTCATGTGGGAATTGTTGATGACCTTCGCCCCCAGCGCGATCATCAGCGGTGCGGCGGCGCGCTGACTGTCGCGCTGGTCGCGGGCGGCGAGGTTTTCCTCCACGCCATCGGCGGATCGGCGGCGCGAGCGTTCCTCCAGTTTCGCGTCAAGGTAGAACTTGTAGTCCGTTTCGGGAAAAACATTCGTGCCGATGTCGCGGCCTTCCATGACGAGGTTGCCAAACCGGATGCAGTCGCGCTGCGTTTTCTTCATCCAGTCGCGCACCTTCGGATAGGCGGCGATGTGCGACACGGCGGCGCTGGTCTCGGCGGTGCGGATTTCCTTTGCAGGATGATAGCCATCCACGAGCAGATGCACATGGTTGTGGACGCACTCCAGCGACGTCTTCCATTTGCGGCACGTCGCAGCGACGACCTTGGGATCGTCCACGTTGATTTTGTTTTTGTGGCAATACCAGGCGAGCGTGCGGTACATCGCGCCGGTGTCCAC
This sequence comes from Verrucomicrobiota bacterium, assembly GCA_025363535.1. Taxonomy (GTDB): domain Bacteria; phylum Verrucomicrobiota; class Verrucomicrobiia; order Limisphaerales; family CAIQOK01; genus CAIQOK01. The sequence goes on from JANYDP010000392.1 coordinate 1,173, forward strand.
ATAGACGAAGCCGATGGCCTTGGCGACGAGCTTGGCGTTGGTGCTCTTGCCGCTGGCGCTGGTGCCGTCAATGGCGATGACTATGGGATGTTTCAAAGTAAGGCTTTCTATCTTGGCAACTTTTCAAACCAAATAAACATTAAATAACCGTGTAATTGGATCGTTGATCATTTCTCCATCCAGAAACTAGCGCTCAATGACCTTGCCAATCTATAATTTTGATCATCGCACCACACCTGTCCCGTTTGAGTATCAAGGATAAGGGCAAAACCCTTCCCATCTGAGGTGCCTGTGACGATTTTATATCTGCCTACCGAGTTTGATGATGTTCCAGCTCCAATTAAAAGCATTGCAACTAATCCGATAGCCAATCCACAAAGAGCGCTTTTGAGGTCAATAGTAATTTTCATGGTTTTATTGAGTTAATTGTTTCGTTTTTAAATTATTCTAGCAACTACTCCGCAAACAAATCGTCACGGGTCAAAACTCGCTGTGAACTAGCATCCAAAATTTTTACACCTAAATCAGCAAGTTTTTGAAAAAAATTCGGAAAAGTCTTTTTCACACATGCTGGATTCCTAATTTTAATGCCTGGCACTTTTAATCCCACAATTGCAAAGCACATTGCCATGCGATGATCTTTGTAGGTTTCAATAGGTTCTCTCGGAGATCGGATGCCTGGAAAAACGATCAGTTCATCTCCTCGCTCCTCCACCTTTACCCCGCACTTTATTAATTCATTCTTTAGGGCAAAGACCCGTTCTGTTTCTTGAACACGAAGGCGGCCTAAATCTGTAAATCTGATTGGTTTTGAAGGGCCAATGGTTGGAGCATTATCCGAATTGAGGAAAACAAACTGACCGGTTTGCGGTTCCCGATTGAAGGGTGCTTTGACTATTGCAGTCATGATGCTATCTCCCAAATCTGTCTTGCGAGAAAGAACGCCTGCCCCTTGCTGAAGATTTCGATATTTTGGATATTCGGTATCAATTTGCCAATTTGTTTGAGGCCAATGTTTGACCGTGACTTGCCCCATTTCAGAATTCAAATGCGTTACCCACAGAATCCAATCGATAGCCCAAAAATAACTCCCGCTGCTCGCGTCTGGCTCAATCTGAAATTTCCCACCGCGTTTCGGAAAAACTTCCACCATCTTCGAAGTCATCGCCACGTACGGCGATTCCACCGCGTTCTCGCCCACGATTTCCACCTGCCACCCGCCCGTCTTCGCGCACAGCAGCAGCGCCGAGGCAAACTGCGAGCTTTGTTCGATGCTGACGGTACAGGAGCGCACGGTAGGGACGCGCTGCCGCGCGTCCTGGCTGACCAGCAGGTCAGCCCTACCGGCGTCAGCAAAAATCCTCACCGGCAACTTGTCATTCCCCTGCTCTGCTTCCACGCGATAACCCAGTTCGCGCAGCGCCTTGAACAGCGCCGCCTGCGGACGCTCGTGCATGCGCGGCACGCCGTGCAACCGATAGACGCCCTTGCCTAGGCAAACGAACGCCGCGAGAAACCGCGCCGCCGTGCCCGCGTTGCCGACAAACAATTCCATCGGCTGCTGCTCCGTGCCGCCGGGTGGAACTGTCCCGCCTTTGTCATAGACCGTGATGGTACGATTGCACGCCTCATTCGGGTCCTGCCGCACGTCCACCATAAAGCCAAGTTCCTGCAAACACTCGACCATGATCTGCGTGTCCTCGCTCCACAACGCACCTTCGAGCGTGACCTCGCCGTCCGCGAGCGCCGCGAGAATCAACGCGCGGTTGGTGATGCTTTTGGAACCGGGCACGGTGATTTCCGCGCGCACGGGCTGGGTGAGCGGGACGATTTCGATGAGATCGGGTAAAGGCATGTTCGTGAAACGTGAAACGTGAAACGTGAAACGTGATTCACGGATCACGGATCACGTTTCACAACTTTTCATTCGGGAGAGGGCGACGCGCAACACGCGCACCAATCATCCCGCCGCAGCTTGCCGGTTTCAAAAAACTTGGCGATGGCTTTGACGTCTGATCCTTGCAACGCCCGTTGAAATTTTTCCAGTTCGCGGACGAATACGCCGAGTTCCCGCGCGAGATTTTTCCGGTTGGCCAGCGCGATGTCGCGCCACATTTCCGGCGAGCCGGATGCGATGCGCGTGGTGTCGCGAAAACCGGTGGCGCACAGTTCCGCCTGCGCTTTGGGATGCGCCGGATTCAAAACGAGGCTTGCCAACGCTGCGGCCACGACGTGCGGCAAATGGCTGCTACGACTGACAAAAATGTCGTGCAGTTCGGGTGTCATCCGCAACACCCGGCCATCCAGCGCCGTCCAGAACTGTTCCACCTTCCGCCGCGCCGCCGGGTTGGATTTTTTCGTTGGCGTGACGACACACATGGCGCCCTCGAACAAATCCGCCCGCGCTGCCCGCACACCTGCCTGTTCGCCGCCCGCCATGGGATGACTGCCAATGAAGTGCGCGCCCGCCGACTTCACCAGGGCTTCCACGTCGCGCACCACGCTGGCCTTGACGCTGCCAACATCGGTGACAATCGCACCGCGCTTCAACGCGGGCAGCATTCGTTCGGCTATCGCCCGCATCTGCGCCAGCGGCGTGCAGAGGATGACGAGGTCGGCCCCGGAAACCGCCACGAGCAGATCGGTCGTGGCATAATCCACCGCACCGGCTTTTTCACATTCCCTCAAGCTGGCGGCACGACGGACGTAGCCGGCGATCTCTGACGCGAGTTTGCGCTGCTTCGCGGCCAGCCCGAGCGAGCCGCCGAGCAGACCGACGCCGATGATTGAAATTTTTTTCCAACGCACGGCGAGAGGATAGAGGATGGAAGATGGAAGATGGAAGATGGAAATTGCAGAATGCAGAAACAACTGGAGTGAACACCGGATACACCGATTAAACCGGAAATCTGTGATTGCACCGGGCGCGAAGCCGCCTGGCGGGAGCGAGATCGCTTGAATGCAATAATGGTTGAACAATTGCCAACCTAGGGTTGGTTGAAAATCAAGTTTGGACGGAGTGTGACCAGC
>JANYDP010000429.1 GCA_025363535.1 Verrucomicrobiota bacterium
GTGCGGTCTGCCCCGGGAGGAGCAGGAGCGGTTGATGGAACTCACCACCCATACGGCCGCCATCGCCATCAGCCGCCACCGCACCAGCAAAGCCATGCAGAACGCCAACCGCGCCCTGCGCATGTTGATTGACTGCAATGAAACCCTCGTCCGCGCCACCGACGAAAAAGCCCTGCTGGACGACATCTGCCGCATCATGGTCCACCAGGGCGGCTACCAGATGGCGTGGGTGGGCTACTTGAACGACCCCGAGGCCAAGTCGTTGCGACTGCTGGCCCGGGCGCAATTTGACCCCACGCAGCCGGGACATTCTGAATCCGCCGCCGCCGCCTCGGCCCGCGGAAATTCTCCCGTTCAACCCGCCAACCTCAACGAGCAGCTCATCCTCGAAAATATTCTCAATCCCATCGCCCCCGTCGTCCGCACCGATCCCGCCCAAACACCCGGCCGCGAAACCTGCTGCTGCCTGCCCTTGAAATCCGAAGGCCACACCTTTGGGGCGCTCATCGTCTGGTCCTCCGAATCCGGCGCGTTTGGCGCAGCGGAAATGACCCTGCTCGCGGAGCTGGCCGACGACCTGGCCTTTGGGGTGATGGCGCTCCGCATGCAGGGCGCGCGCGACCGGGCGGAATCCGAATTGCACCTCTTCCGCGAATTGATGGATCGTTCCATCGACGCGATTTTCGTGGTGGACCCCCGCACTTACCGCATTCTCGACGCCAACGACACCGCCTGCCGCCAGCGCGGCTACGAACGGGCGGAGTTCCTCCAACTCCGCGTCGCGGACATCGCCGACATCACGCCGGAAGATTTCCACTGGGAAGCTTTTGTCCAGGATACCATCACCCGCGGTTCCCTCGTCTTCACGAGCCGCGACCGGCGCAAAAACGGCACCACCTTCCCCGTGGAAATCAGCGTGCGCTTCGTGGAACAGGAAAATCGCCCCTACCTGATTTACGCCACCCGCGACATCACCGAACGCAAACACGCCGAGGCCGCCATCCAGCAGCGCCTCAAACTGGAAACCCAGCTCTCCCGCCTCGCCACCACCGTACCGGGCGTCATCCACGCGTTCCGCGTGCAGCCCGACGACACCATCACCTTTCCCTACGCGACCAAAAAAATCGAGGACATCTGCGGCCTCCCGGCCGAGGCGCTTGCGCAAAGCGCCGGCCCGTTCCGCGAATTGATCCACCCCGATGATCTGGCGCGCGTGCGGGCGACGCTGGACGAATCCCGGCGCAACATGTCTCCCTGGTGGCACGAGTTCCGCATCCGCAATCCCAAGCGCGGCGAAATTTGGGTGGAAATCCATTCCGTGCCCGAACCCGAATCCGACGGCAGCATCCTGTGGCACGGCTTCATGCAGGACATCACCGCCCGCAAAACAGCCGAGGCGCGCCACCAAACGCTCGAGGCCCAGCTCCGCCAGTCGCAAAAAATGGAGGCCATCGGTCAGCTCGCCGCCGGCGTCGCGCACGACTTCAACAACATCCTCACGGTCATCCAGAGCTACGCCACGCTGCTGATCACCACCGAGGCCGATCCGAAAATGGTCTCCGAGTCCGTGCAGCAAATCTCCGGTGCCGTCAAACGCGCCGCCGGCCTGACGCGCCAGTTGCTCATCTTCGGCCGCCAGCAAATTCTCCGGCCGGCCAGCCTGGACTTGAACGACATCGTTTCCAACATGACCAAAATGCTGCGCCGCATTGTCGGTGAAGATGTCGTGCTCCAGGCGGATTACACCTCGAACCTGCCCGCCATCCACGGCGATGTCGGCATGATGGAACAAATCATCCTCAACCTCGCCGTCAACGCCCGCGACGCCATGCCCGGCGGCGGACGCCTCGTCATCTCCACCGGCACCGGCGTCGTGGATAAAAAAATGGCCCGGGAAAATCCCGACGCCCAGCCCGGCCCTTACGTTTACCTCTCCGTCAGCGACACCGGTACAGGCATCGCACCGGAAAATTTGCCCCATATCTTCGAGCCTTTCTTCACCACCAAGGAAGTCGGCAAAGGCACCGGCCTCGGCCTGGCGACGGTCTATGGAATCGTGCAACAGCACCACGGATGGATCGCGCTCCACAGCCAGGTCAATCAGGGGACAACTTTTCGAATCTGCTTCCCCCCCTTCACCGGTCCGCGCCCGGAAAATTCCACGCCCGTTGAAAACCATAAAATGCTGGGCGGCAGCGAAACCATTCTCGTGGTCGAGGACGAAGCCCCGCTGCGGCTGATCCTTTGCACGGCGCTCGAACGTTGCGGCTATTCGGTTCTGCAAGCCCCCTCCGGGGTCGCCGCCCTGGATGTCTGGCGGACGCACAAAGAAAAAATCCAGCTCCTGCTCACCGACATGGTCATGCCCCACGGACTGAACGGCCGCGAACTCGCCCGCCGGCTCCTGGCTGAAAAACCCGAATTGCAGGTGATCTATTGCAGCGGCTATGTCACCAACCACGCAGGATCGGAACTCGCCCTGACCGAGGGCGTCAACTTTCTTCAAAAACCGTTCAACCTGCAAACCCTCACCCAGACCGTGCGGGAGAACCTGGATCGAAGTTCTGCAGTCGCCAAAAATTAATCAGCACGGAATAATCGCCCCCCGCAAAAGCCCGATCACCCGCTGGAAAAAATTTTGCTTGAGCAAAGAAAAAAGTTGGCGATATTGAATCCAGATTCGCGCGTTGAAAAATGCGCCCGCTCTTTTGAAATAGAATTTTAGCCGCCGGAAATATCCGGCACCAAAATTTCCCTGCCTATGCTCTCGTGATTAGACACTATGTCCCTGGACCGTAAATAAACACCCGAGGGATCTTAACTGAGTCCGCCGCCGACAGGCCTTAACTGGAAGTCGAAAGCAATTCACCGGATTCCGATCTGTTTCTCCCAAGTTCAACGGAACTGTTCTACACGGCACTGGCGGGGTTTTTCATTTTACCGTTCAAACCAAGACCTGTCAGGACAGCAAGTCCCCGCTTTCACGATTCACGATTCACGATTAACCTCCCCACATGTCTGGTGACGATTTATTTTCCGAACCCCCCGCGCCCAAAGAAGCGGCACCTCTCGACGCCCTTCCCCGCCACCAGCCGCTCGCCGCCCGGATGCGCCCGCGCAACCTTTCCGAATACGCCGGGCAGTCGCACATCCTCGCCCCCGGCCAGTTGCTCCGCCGCGCCATTGAAGCCGACCGCATCCAGTCGCTGATTTTTTACGGCCCGCCTGGCACCGGCAAAACTTCGCTCGCGCAAATCATCGCCCGCCAGACCAAGAGCAAATTCGAGCGTCTCAGCGGCGTCGAATCCAACGTAGCCGACATGCGTCGCGTGCTCGCCGCCGCCGACAACCGTCTGGAAAATTCCGGTCAGCCCACGATTCTGTTCATTGACGAAATCCACCGCTTCAACAAATCGCAGCAGGATGTTTTGCTACCCGACGTGGAAAGCGGCGTCATCAAACTCATCGGCGCGACCACCCACAACCCGTTCTTTTTCGTCAACTCGCCACTCGTCTCGCGCTCGCAGATTTTTGAACTGCGGCCACTGACCGAGGAAGAATTGTTTTCCCTGCTCCAACGCGCTTTGAAAGATGAGGAGCGGGGTCTCGGCCATCTGAAAATTTCCGCCGATGAGAACGCCGTGCGTCACCTCGCAAAAATTTCCGACGGCGACGCCCGCAAAGCGCTCAACTCCCTGGAAATCGCCGCGCTCACCACGTCGCCGCAGCCTGATGGCGTCATCCATCTCACGCTGGAAGTCGCCGAGCAGAGCATCCAAAAAAAGGCCGTCGTGTATGACGGCGACGGCGATGCGCACTACGACACCATTTCCGCCTTCATCAAATCCATGCGGGGCAGCGATCCCGACGCCGCGCTCTACTGGCTCGCGAAAATGATTCACGCCGGCGAAGACCCGCGCTTCATCGCGCGGCGCATTGTGATCTGCGCGGCGGAAGACGTGGGCCTGGCCGATCCGATGGCGCTGGTGCTGGCGAACTCCGCGTTCCAGGCCGCTGAATTTGTCGGCTGGCCCGAGGCGCGGATTCCCTTGGCCGAAGCAACCATCTACATCGCCACCGCCAACAAGAGCAACAGCGCGTACAAAGCCATTGATGCCGCGCTCGAAGACGTGAAGTCCGGTCGCACGCTCGCCGTGCCAGAACATTTGCGCGACGGCAGTTATCAGGGTGCCAAACGCCTTGGTCACGGCGTCGACTACCAATACGCCCACGACGGCAAAGATCATTTCGTGGCGCAGGATTATCTCGGCGCGGCGAAGCGTTACTACGAACCGACCGAGCAAGGCGTGGAAAAGAAAATCAAGGAACGGCTGGATAACTGGCGGAAGCAGAGCGAACAAATTTTGAAAAAGTGAAACTTCCGGATAGTTCTTGTTGAGAAATGACGCATCAGATAAAAGCCTCTCCTGATTTATGGGTGACAAAGCAATTGAATTCCTCGAAAAACATCTTAGCCCACAAGCATTCGGGTTATTTTTGCTTTGTGGCTGCGCCATTTATATTTGGTTTCAGCACCTCAGAAACAAGCTTCTTAAAGAACAAATTGAATTTGAGAAGGACAAGCGCGAAAGCTTCCTCAAAGAACTTCAAGAACTAAAAAACGCGCCCCCATCCAAATCTTCTGCCCCCGTCAAAGACTTTACTTCAAGGCACATACTCGTCGTTGATGATGAGCCATTCCTTAGAGACATGCTTATAGAGGGTTTATCGAAGCACTACCCGGACATTCAAATAGATGAAGCTTCAGATGGTGTTGAAGCCTTAGAAGTGTTCAAGCTGAACGAACCATCTGTTCTAATTACTGATGCAATGATGCCTCGCTTGACCGGATTTGAGCTCATTAACCGCCTTCAGCAACAAGGCAAGACCGTGCCAACTCTGATGATTTCTGGGTATGTTACTTCCAACTCATTTGGAAAAATGTTGTCAGCCGCCAAGATTCGGAAGAATAAAAATCTCATGTTTTTGTCAAAACCTTTTAATTTTGATGAATTCATAAATGCTGTGGACACGCTGTTGAAACGTTGAACTTCATTACGGCTTTCGCCATGACCACGCCGCTCACCAACGCCAAAGCCATCCTTCGCGAACAGATTCGCGCTCGGTTGAA
>JANYDP010000449.1 GCA_025363535.1 Verrucomicrobiota bacterium
GCTTGCAGGCCGAGAATTTTCGCCTCCTTGATGATGCCGTCCACGTTGGTGCGGAAACTGTCGTAGGAAAAATGTCCAGCCACCGCGCGCAGGCCGCGCGCCTCCAGTTCCGCGTGGAATTTCTCCGGCGTGAGATTGTACGTGCCGGCGAGTTCAACGTTCTTGAAACCAAAGTCGCGCACCTTGTCCAGCGAGCCGAGCACATCCTGGGCAAATTGCGTGCGCAGGCTGTAAAGTTGCAGCCCGACGGGGTTGCGCGTGTCAGGGTGGGAATCGGCGGACTCAGCCTGAACCCCGGATGCGAGCGTCAAGGCAAGGCATACGACGGCAAATGATTTTTTCATGTACAAGTATGTGGTCACGGTTTTTTGTTTTGGAGTGCGGCTTGAATGGGCGCATCCTGACTCCGTTCGGCCCGCGCCTCAAACCGGAAAGCAGCCGGCGCGTGTCGTTAAAACACACGACGCCTGCCAACGACTCGGTTGCGTTATTCTTGCGTGACTTTGAAAACTCAAATTTGTCCATCGTCCTCGGCGTCGGTTTTTCAGCGGTCTTCGAGGATCAGCGCAAAAATCAAAAACTCATTTTTCATCAGCCCCGAACTGTGATTGCAATCTTGTCCGCGATCACTTTCCACATTCTTTCGATCCCGCAATGAAACTATTTCTTACGCAGAGCACCCCTGGCCGCATCCTGCTGCACCTCGCCTGCCTTGTGCGCGGCGGCAAGTTCAACTTCCACTACGCCGGCATCCGCCGCGAATGCGCCGGCATGTGCCGCAGTTTGTTGCGGCGGCGGACCCGGCTCACCGGCCTGATTCTATTGAGCGCCGTGGGCATTCACGCCACCGCCCAGGATCGCACCAACGCCGCCGATGGCTTGCTCTGGCTCAACGCCACCAACCTCAACGTCGAAGGCCGCGGCTGGAGCGACACCAAATTATTCTACGACCGCCTGCCCGCCAAAGCCGAAGGCCTCGTCCGCAAACCAGTCTGGGATTTGAGCCGTCATTCCGCCGGCATGTGCGTCCGCTTCGTCACCGACGCCACCACCATTCACGCGCGCTGGTCGCTGGCGAATGCCTGGCTTTACCTGCAAAATATGACCGCCATCGGCGTGAGCGGACTGGATCTTTACGTCAAAATGGAAAATGGCACCTGGCATTGGCTCGGCGTCGGCCAGCCCGGCGCGCAAACCAATTCCGTGAAACTCGTCAGCGGAATGATTCCCGGCAAACGTGAATATCTGCTCTACCTCCCGCTGCACAACGGGGTCACCTCGCTCGAACTCGGCGTCGCCGGCACCAACACGCTCACTCGGGCCGGCGCGTGGGGCGAGGGCGACCGCCGGCCCATTGTTTTTTACGGCACGTCCATCACGCACGGCATCAGCGCGTCGCGCCCGGGCATGACGCATGTGGCCATGCTCGGCCGGCGCTTCAACCGGCCCACGATCAACCTCGGCTTTTCGGGCAACGGCAAAATGGAACCGGAAATAGCCGGTCTCCTCGCCGAACTCGATCCCGCCGTTTACGTCATTGATTGCCTGCCCAACATGGTCGCCGACGAAATCAAGGAACGCGTCGAACCGCTCGTGAAAAAAATTCGCGCCGCGCATCCACAGACACCCGTCGTGCTGGTGGAAGACCGCACGTTGCAGGATTCGTTTCTGATTCAAGGCCGCATGGAATGGTATCACTTGAAGGATCGCGCGGAATTGAAGGCCGCGTTCGACCGCCTGCAAAAGGCCGGCGTGGAAAATCTGCATTACATCCCCGGCGAGCATCTGCTTGGCGATGATGGCGAAGGAACGACTGACGGTTCGCATCCCAACGACCTCGGCTTCATGCGACAGGCGGAAATTTTTGCGAACGTGCTGGGGCCGCTGCTTCAATCTCGGAACTGACCGGATCAAAAGTTTGAGAACACAGTTCGCTCGCCTGGGGTGTGAGACAAAATTCTTCAAACCGGTCTGATTGCTCAGAAATAATCAAAATCCACTGCCTGGGATTCTAGCACCGGCGGCTTGCTCGAAACTTCGGCTTGCTGAGTGACTGGAGCAGCGTGGCTGTTGAGCGTGTTTTCTCAGGCTCCGCCGACAAGTCGGCGAGCGGCTCCGCCCAGGGGAAGAAGTTTGTCTCACACCCTTTGTCCGCGGGCACACGGCCAAGACCGCATTACGCCGGCGGACTCAGAAAGACTCGTGAAAAATGATTTTGCCACCCATGATTTTGCCGGCCCGGTTTGGCAAAATCATGGATGGCAAAATCATGTCGTGAGGCTTCCGCCCGCTTCCCTGTTCTTTGGAAAACCGGGGGGCGTGACCGAGCACCCCGGCAGGACCACAGGCGCTTCCGGTGAAATCTGAAATGCGGGAAGAATTTTGTCTCACACCCGCTCGCCTGTCATCACTTTACACGGCATGGCTTCG
>JANYDP010000464.1 GCA_025363535.1 Verrucomicrobiota bacterium
AGCAGCACCGGCAGATCATCGCGCCAGCCAAACTGTTTGCGCACGGCTTTGGCATCCGACCTGGCACAAAACTTTGCGGCAATCGGGATACCCGTCACCACGACGTTGTCCGCCGCCGCGCCACGCGCCACGAGCCGGGCCTTGGTTTCTTCCGCCGCCACGCAATACAAGTCCACACAGGCATCCATCCACAACGCGTGCGCTTCAAAATCCGTCACGATGCTAACCGTCAGAGGTCGCAAGCCGTCGCGCTTTGAGCGCAGGTGGCCGAGTGTTTCGAGAGGCAGGTAGTGCGTACACAGGACGATGTCCGGCGCAAACTGCTTCAGGTATTTGGTGATGCGCGTGCGGGAACCGCTGGGGAACGCGAGTTTAATTTTGTTCATCCGCCGCGCGACCTTCGCGCTGTCGGTCTTTTTGAAAACCAGGCCCCACAATTCCGGCGCGCGTTCGACCAGCTTCACGTAGCCGTCGAGGTGGATTTTTTTATGGACGGGTGAAAAGAATTTCAGAAAGTCCACGCATTCAACGGTGTCGCCCGGGCGGGAATTTTTCCAGGCTTCGTCGAGTGCGGCCGCCGCCGCGAGATGGCCGCCGCCGGCGGTGATGGTGGCAATTAAAACGCGCATGTTCGTCGGGGATTAAACGAAGAGATACACATAAACCGCCAGCGCCACGGCCGACAAACCCGCGACGGCCGCGATGGACCACAGCAGATTCCGCTGCCGCGCCGCAATGGCGAAGGTGGCGATGATGACGGCCAGTTGCGCGGCGAGCATCCCATAAAAAAACCGCTCGCTGCGCGCGTGGTGCCGGTCGGCGGAGACGTTGCTCTTGCGCACCTGCAACTCATAGACGAAGGCGACGGCCTGGTTCAACCGCGCCTCGGCGTCGTAACGGGCGGCGGTGTAACGCAGCCGCGCGGCGACAAATTCACGGCTGAGATTTTTGTCCCCTTTCGCCACGAGCGATTTTTCCAACTGGTCAATCGTCTGGCTGACCGGTTTGGTGGCGGCGTCGAGCGCCAGCGTGGCGTCCACGGCCAGGCGCAGCGACTCTTCGAGCGTCGGCTCCTTGACCGGCACCAGGAGCGCGGCGATTTCCGTTTCGGGCTTCAAGCTTTCGAGCGCCGCGAGTGCGGCCTTGAATCCGGCATCCATCGCCGGGCCGGGCGGCGCGGCGGGCAGTTCATCCTTCTCCAAGGCGGCGATGGCAGCGGGCGAAAGTTCACCGGCCGCCGCTGTGAAATTGGACTGCAAGTTCAGCGGGCGGATTTCTGAAGTGGCTTGCAGGAGATCCAGCGTGCTGCGGCTCATCGCGCCGCGCAGTTTCTTGGCCTGGAAAAAACTCCACTGGTCGCCGGCCTTGGACTGCTGCTGGGCGGCCAGCGAGCGGTCGTACTGGGCGCGCGTCATTTCGCTGGAGGACAACCCGGCCAGCATGGTCGCCACCACGGTCATGACAATGGGGGTGGAGGTGAGCAGCTTGCCAAACCGGGTCTGCGGCACATCGGCTTTGAGTTTGTCTGGAATTTCTACTTTCATGAATTCTGGAAGTTAAGCCCGTTTTGGCGATGGCCAGCTTGCTCCGGAGTGGTGCACCCAAGAGGAGTTGAACCTCTAACCTGCTGATCCGTAGTCATAAAACGGCCTTTTGCCGTGTTTAATTATTATTGGTTGTCGAAGCAAAAACCCCGTCATTATTGATGGTTTCTCGTTTTTGCTTTTGTTGTCGTTGGTGGCGATTTGTTCTAAAAACAGCAACCAGTATCAAATTGCAGTATCAGATTTCCCATTACAACTAAATTCAAAAGCTGACGGCGAATAGCGTCAACTTTGCGTGGGAGTTTTCTGACCAGCGACATTTCCATTTTGTCTCCGTGAAAATACTCCGTGCGCAGAATCCTAAATGCAACCTCCCAGAGCCGGGCGGCGGGTCAATTTGGAGCGCAGACGGATGAGGCGAGCAATAGATTGACGCGCCGACCGGTGGCCATCATTGAACCAAAGATTCGCGCACAACATATCAGCGCGACTGCGCCATTAAAATATAAAAAGTGGGCGGTGCGGCTGGCCGGAACGCCGGGAGAAACGTGTTTCTCGCGTGCGTGACGGAAAGCCGCACGGATCACAATTGAACCACAACCGTCGCGGCGTGTGTGGTGGGATGCCGGAGCGATTTTAGCGGAGACAGCCGCCCGCACAGGCCAGCGCGGTATAAAATTTATAATTTATTTCAGGCCGGTGTGTTTGACCGAGTGGCGTCATTAAGAGTTTTTAAGGTGGAATTTTTCTACTAGCTTGGCGGGTTGCGTCTGTCGGTGTTGTGTTATATGAAACACAAATACCGCCGCCGCAGATGTCATTTTTGCAAAAATTGGTTTGCGCCTGATCCCCGAACGAAGTTTCACCAGCGGTTCTGCACCCGCCCGCGTTGCCGCAAGGCCAGCAAAAAATCGAGTCAAAGCCGCTGGAAGGGCAGACAAGAGAATCGCAATCTGGCTGGCGGACCGAAAGACCGGGAACGGAACCGATTGTGGCGCATTGCGAATCCTGGATATTGGAAACGCGTATTCCGTAGATTCCACCGACATTAAATTGCGCAACGGAGAGATGATAGGTCTCCTGCCGCCGTGTGGCTATTCTATCAAGTGCTTCCCTGCCCGTTGTCGGGGGGCGTCACAAAGCCAATGAAACAAACCGGAAGTCACGCCACATGAGCCGGGCCGACAAAGAACGCTGGGCGAATTGCGCCGCCGTGTATGTTCGTATGTCCACGGAACATCAGCAGTATTCGACGAGCAATCAAATGGACGTGATTCGCGAAAATGCGAAGAAGCGCGGTCTGAAAATCG
>JANYDP010000474.1 GCA_025363535.1 Verrucomicrobiota bacterium
CCCATCATGTTGTCGCCGCCGCCCGCGCTGACGAGCACGCCGGGATTCAAGCCCAATTCCTTCGTGGTCGCGGCGCAAAGTTTTCCGGCCGGCTCGTCGGAGGAAATCAAGCGCGGCAATTTTTCGCCCAGCGAACCGTCAATCGCCTTCAACGCCGCCGCGCTCCAGACGCGTTTGCGTACGTCGAGCAACGCCGTGCCGCTGGCGTCGCCGTATTCCATCGTGGCCTCACCGGTCAGCCAGAAGTTCAAATAGTCGTGCGGCAGCAACACCGTGGCGAGCTTCGCGAAATTTTTCGGCTCGTGCTTCTTCAGCCAGAGAATTTTTGGCGCAGTGAAGCCAGGCAGGACGGCGTTGCCGATGGCGGCGATGGTTTTCTTCGGGCCGCCGAGTTTCGCCGTGATTTCTTCGCACTCGGTTTGGGTGGTGGTGTCGCACCAGAGTTTCGCCGGGCGGATGACTTCGCCGGCCTTGTCGAGCGGCACAAAACCATGCTGCTGCCCGCTCACGCCGATGGCGACAACCTCGCCGGCGCGGGCCTTGGCCTGTTTGAGCGCCGTCCGGATGGATTTGCGCGTGGCAGCAATCCAGTCGCGCGGATGCTGCTCCTTCGCTCCGGGTGCCAGTCCGGCGATGAGTTTGTAGGCAGCGGAACCTGTGCCCAGAACTTTTCCAGACTTCGCCTCCACCACGAGCGCCTTGGTGGATTGCGTGCCGCTGTCTATGCCGATGAGAAGTGTTCGCATGGGAATTTATTAACCGCGAAACACGCAAAACACACGAAAAATTTCCGGGCCAAACCTGGTCAGGACGCGTGCCACCGCGTGCCACATCAACCAGTAAAGAAACGGACGCGGTAAAACGCGTCCCTGCCAATTTCGGAGCAAGGTTTGAGGTGGGAAATGACCGGCGGGGAAATAAACCGGCCCGGCTCAGGGCGAAACCAGGACCTTGGCCTGGCTGGGCGCGATCTGTTGTCCGGCGGGCATGTTCGCGTTGGCACCATTGTGCGCGGTCATGCAGGTGAGGTAGGCGCAGCCCTTGCCTTCGATCTGAACTTTCGAACTGCCCTTCTTGAAAACAATTTTATCCATGTTCCGGCCGGAGACCACGCCGCCCGCCACGCCGGCCTCATCGCCCTGCGACATGGGAATCTCAGAGGTCTCGATGACCGCCGGCATGGAGACAATTTTAACTTTGGTGGAAGTCTTCACGGCCGTCGCCAACTGTCCCAGGTTGGGATACGGCACGGGAATGGGTGGCGCGGGTGGCGCGGGCGTCTTGCACACGTCGGGCATGGCCTGACACATTCCGCCGCCTTTGCTGGATGCTGGTAAGCCGGGCATGGGGTTCCTTTCTTAACCGAGGTGGATTTGATCGCCGTCCACCTTGAAGTCCTGCTCGGCTTTCAGGAACGCGTCGCGCGCTTTCAAGTGGACGCTGCCCTTGACCAGCAGCCGCAGCCGGCCGGTTTGCAACTGCGTCAACTCTTCGACGGTACGGTAAACATTCTTGGCCTTGGACACCACGGTCTCGGCCAGGGTTTCCAGCCGGTGCGCGACGAAGGAAATTTTCTGCGCGGAATGAAACGCGATGTTGCCGTTGTGCGTGACGAATTCCAGGTCGCCCTTTTCCACGTTCACGAGGGTCTTGCCAGATTCGGGGTGATATTCGAGCACGAGCGCGCCCAGCTTGGAATGCACCTGGACGATTTCCTCGCCAGTGGATCGGGACACGGCCACGCTGGCTCCTGATGGCGTTTTGAGCGGGGCGGTGATGGGCGCGTTTTGGGTCAAAAGGCCGATGAGATAGAAGTCCTCCAAATTCTGACTCAACACCAGCGCGGTGTCGCCCGGCAGGAGCTGGGCCGAAGTGACCAAGGCCGGGCGCGCCCAACTAAGGCACGGTTGCCCCGCGCGCTCCCATTGCACCAGCACAAGTCGCTCGCGTTCGTTGAACTTGAGGACGGTGGCCGGACCGAGGTAGCCCGTCTGGTTGACGCCGACCAAGAGACTCGCGGGTTCAGGTTCGCGCCGGTTCGGAGACGGGTGATTCGCGGCGGGGCTGGGTTCGATGGTGGTGAGCATAAGTGTTTTCCTTCTCAGGCAATTTTGGTTTCCGGTTTAGGCGGCGTCCAGTCTTCGGCGATGGCCAAGTCCTTGTCCGTTTCCTTGACGAGCTTCTTGTTGGCGTTGGTCCAGTTCGCGCCGCGATCTTCCAGGCGATGGAGGTTGGCCTGCTGCAAATTCGCGTTCGAGAAATCGGCCTCGACCAGCACGGCCTTTGAAAAATCCGCGAACGGCAGTTGCGCGCCGCTGAAAACGGCCCGCGTGCCTTTCGCCTGGTTGAACCGCGCGCGATCCAGCCGCGCGGCTCCAAAATTGGCAAGTTGCAAAGTCGCGCAGACAAACTGCGACGAGCGGAGATCGGCGCCTTGAAGCTGCGCGCCGTCCAGATTGCATTTGGAGAAATCCGCCGACGGGCCTTTCAACTTGCGCAGACTGCATCCGGCCAGGTTGGCTCCGCCAAAGTTTGTCTGCGTGCAATCTGCACCGTCCAGTTTGGCCTTTTCCAAGTTCGCCTCGCCCAGGTCGCATTCGGCAAAACCGCCGCCGGTCAGATCAAGTCCGGCAAACTTGGTTTTCTTGAGCGAGCACTGGCGGAACAACGTGTTCCCCAGTTTGCAGTTCGTAAAATCCGTGCCGTCAAAACTTGTCAGGCGCGCCTGCGCTCCCCGGAAGTCCGCCCGTTCCACCCGCGCACCCGTCAACGCGCAATGATCAAACACGGTATTCGCAAAGCTCGAATGCTCGAGTTCGGCCCCGGTGAAATTTGTGTTTTTCAGTTTGGCCCGGCTGAAATCGGTACCATTCAAAACGGCTTCGGAAAAATCCGCCTGCGTCAGATCGCACCCGGCGAAGTGGGCGCGTTCCAGTTGGCAGCCGGCGAAATCCGCACCCGTGAGATCAAGGCCGCTGAAGTCCACGCCGTCCAGCTTGCCTTTCGGCCAGGCGATGCCTTTGAGTTTGGCCCCCAGCAGCCGGGCGCGGGAAAAGACGCAGCGATCAAAGCCCGCCAGATTTAAATCACACCCGGACAAGTCTGTTTCGGAGAGGTTTGATTCCAGAAAATTCGTTCCGGTCAGGGTCGCACCTTTGAAGGCGGACTTGGAAAGATTTGACTTCGCGAATTCCGCGCCTTGCAGCGCCGCGCTGGAAAAATCGCTTCCCGACAGCTCGACGTTTTGAAATTTTGCCTGCGCCAGATTGGCGGCCTTGAAGACGGCTTTCTCCAGTGTCACCGAGTGGAAGCGCACGCTGTTCAGGTTGGCACCCGTGAAGTCGCGGCGGGTTATCTTGCATTGGTTGAACTCGCACTGGGGGAAATCTTTCGCCAAGCCGGTCACGCCGGACAAGTCGAGTTCCGAAAATTTCACGCCGGTAAACTTGGCCCCCTCGAAATCCGCGCCGGACACATCGCAGCCTGCCAGTAAGTAGTTGTGAAAGGTGGCGCTGTTAAACTTCGCGGCTTTCAAACTGCCGCCGGTGATTTCTCCGTCTTGAATCCGCGCGCGGCTCAACTCAGCCGCCGTCAGATCACACTCATGAAAACTGGCTCCCTTCAAATCCGCACCGGTGAACACAGTCCTGACCAGGTTTACATTTGAAAACCGAACCCCGGTCATCACCGCCTGGGAAAAATCCGCGCCCGCCAGGCTGGTTTTACCGGGGGCGAAATCCGCCTCCGAAAGTCCCAGGTCTTCCAGGCCAACTCCGGCTGAGCTTTTGTCCAAGGCCGCTGGATCCTGCTTGGCCAACTCCAGCAGGCGGGGCGAGGCCTGTATCTCCTTCGGATCCTTGAGCAAAATTATTTCCACACCAGCCTGGAAGCCCGAAAGCACGGCCCCCTTAAAGACGGCCTTCTCAGCCAGCGTGTTCGTCAGGGTGACGCCGGACAGGTTGGCCCCGGAAAAGTTGGCTCCCGTCAGATCGCTCTCGTTGATCGTCGCGCCGGTCAGTTGGGCATTTTCAAGCTTGGCACCTGCGAGGTTGGTTTTCAGGAACGCGGCGTGTTCCAGATTGGCACCGCGCAAGTCGGCACCCGCCAGATCCAACCCCCAGAGTTTGGCTCCCGCCAGTGATTCACCCGCCCTGGCCTTGGCCAGCACATCTTCAACGGTGGAAAGTGTTTTACCAAAATTCTTAAGCTCCTCAGCCAATTGCTTGAGATCCAGCTTCGCAAAATCTAAATCTTCGAGATCCATCATTTCACTTCCAGTTTGGTCATGAGGAGGTTGGCCCCGTCGGTCACGGTGCGATTCAGAACCGCGTTCAAAAACTCCGCCTCATACAGGTTCGCGCCGCTCAGGTCCGTTTGCGTCAGGTCGGCCTTTTCAAAGTTGCCTTGGAATAAGTTGGTGCGAATCAATTTTGCCCCGGCCAGGTTTGCCTTGTTGAAGCGCGCCATTTTCAGGTTGGCGGCTGAAAGATTCGCCTGTTTCAGGCAGGCGGACGTGAACACGGCTTCCTCCATTTGAGCATGGTGAAAATCCGTGCCCGTTAAATTGGCTCCTTTCCACATGGAACCATTGCCCTGGACTTGGACGAGTTTTGCGCCGGTGAAGTCGCAACCGCCGTTGGCGCGCAACTTGGTCAGGATGGCGGCGCTGAAATTGATGTGGTGGCCGACGGCGCCAATCACCGATCCCTCGGCGAGGTTCGCCTTTTGAAAATCGGCCTGGTGCAAGGTAGCCTTGGAAAAATCGGCTTTCACGCAGACGCCTTTTTGAAAATTGACGCCCGACAAATCAGCCCGGGGAAACAGGGTGCCGACCGCCGAGCTTTCGGCCAGGCAGGCACCTGTCAACACCGCTTCTTCCAGGATGGCTCCGTCTAAAATGGCCTTGGACAGATCAGCCTTCGCAAGTTTGGCCCCGGTCAGGTCGGCTTCTTTCAAAATGGCTTGTTGCAATTTGGCGCCGGAAAAATCCGCCGCCGCCGCGTTGGCGTTGGTGAGGTTCGCTTCCGTCAAGTCTGCGCCCGTCAAATTTGCTTTCGAGAAATTAGCCTGCTGGAGCTTCGCCTTCCGCAACGGCACGCCGGAAAGATTGGCCCCGGAAAAATCGGCTCCCTTCAAATCCAGACCGGAGAGATCTAGGCCGCGCAAGTCCGCGCCTTCAAAGCTGCCGTGTCCGGCAAGGTTGGCCTGAACCGATTCACGCGTCGGCGGGGGAACTGCCTTCGGCGCTTCCGAGGCAGGCACCTTTTCCTCGTCCAACCCGAGCTTGGCTTTCTGTTTCTGCGCCTCGGCAACCAGTGTGTCCAGATTTTCCGGATTCATGCCAGCCTTGCCGATGGCCGCGCTCAGAATGGTGGTAAATTCAATCAAGCCAGGGTCGGCCTGGAGTTCTGCGCTGGAGACGCCCAGTTCTTGGAGGAGACGGATCTGCTCCGCGTGCGCCTTCGCGGAGATGGGCGGAAGGTTGTCCAGGTTGAGATCCATTTTGGCCAAGGCTGCCTGCAGTTCCTCGCGCTGGACGGAGTGGGCCAGCCATTCGGATTTAGCCGGATCATTCTCGGACAAACGCTCGATGAGTTTCGCCTGTTTTTCGCGCGTCTGCGCCTGCAGCTCGGGGGGCATCTTGTCCAAGCCCAATTGGGCATTGAGATCGGCGGTCTGCGCTTCAAGCTGTTTCCTGGCTTCGGCTTTTTCTTTTTGCCGCTCGGCAGCCAGAGCGGCGACAGCGGCCGGGTCGAGGGCAGCCGCTTCTTTTGGCTGGGCAGGCGGAGCTTCCGGCTCGAATGGCTTTTCTTCGGTGGCAGCCTTGAGGGCGAGGAAATCGCGGTAACAGCGTTCGGCGGGGGCCGGGGACTGCGACAACGATTCCGCAGTGAAATAGATGTCCTGAATTTCTTCTTCGTAATCTTCGGACACCACGGCGGTCCAGCCACGCCAGACCAGCACCATTTTTTCCGCTTCCATGTCCACCCAAAGCGTGTCGAGCTTCAACTCCACTTCGTCGAAGCGCCGTTCGCCGGACTTGACCCCGCTCACCCGGTTCAGAAAGCAGCGCGTGCGGAGGCCGGGCAACTGGGATTCGTAACGCGCGTGTTTGGGATGCAAGTTCTCGCAAACCAGCCGCTCGTCACCCTGGAGAAATCCATCCATCTGCAGGTCGGGCGGGGCGGCGTTGAAATGAGTCCAGTCAAAATCTTCGGGAAACCAGGGCCAGCGGGTTTTGAGATAGGCGCTCTTATACGTGCCGAGCTTGCCGTGCCGCAGCGCCCACATTTTTCCCAGCGGGCCAAAGCCAACGGGTTCAGGACGATTTCCGCTGCCTTGGATCAAATGGGCGGGGTCTTCCACGTTCGGCACCGGCCAAAATTTTTCGCCGGCTTGGTCCTGCTCCTCGGCAAAGCCCCGCCCGACTGGGTTGGTTAAAAACTTTTTGCCGCCAAAACTATTTTCATAACGCAGTTCCATCCGGGTGAACGCTGCCGGTTCAGAAAGCTTCCGGCTGAACAGTCCTTTTTCCCAGTGGCGATTGCCGAAGACGGCCAGGGTTTTGGATTTGTTACCCACGCGGAAGGTGGCGGGGCAGCTTGGAACCGGGCGACCACCTGGTGCGTGACAAGCGCCGACGAGCAGCAAGTCAGCGCGAGTTTTATGGCAAGCAAAATCGGACTCGTAACGCGGGCTGCCGACTTTGTCTTCATCGCCGGGATAGAATTCGTCACCAGTTGGAAACGGCTGTTCCTCAGCCGGGACGGCCGGTCCGCCGGGCTTGAGGTCGAACGTCCCTTTGACAATCAACGTGAGCGAATGTCCGGGAAAGTTCATCCTCCCGATGAGGGGGGCGAACTTGAAGGGTGTGGGGCTGATCGTTTTCAGGCAGGTTGGTTAGGTGAGCGTTTGCTAGGCGACTTCCAACGCTCCGTTATTCACTTTCACCGTGTTGCCGGTGGCGGCGATGCCCGCCCCTTTCAATTTGACCTGTCCAGTCATATTGATGTCCAACTCGGCCGCGCCTTCCAATTTGATCTTGCCCTTGGATTTGATCTCAATATCCCCGTTTGGCATTAATTTGATGTAGGTTGCTTTGCTGCTGTTCTGAATGGTGATCCCCTTATTTAGGGACTCGATTTCGATCGTCCCTAATTTTTTCATTTGGATTCTGGCTTTGGTGGCGGCGTCCGCATGGTGAACCGGTTCAATCTTCACATCCGTCATCGTGCTTTTATAAAGTTTATACGCAAAGACTGCGCTGATGACGGTGCCTACGTTACCAACTGCCTCAAAGTTCTCCCAAGCGGAATTGCTGGAAGTCGTCTTGACTCGATCCAACCAGAAGGCAGTACAACCTGCGCTGATAGTCGCGCCTAAAAGCACCCCGACGGCCTTCAACCCCGGCCCTGGCCTTTGGCTGGGCTTGTACCAATCAGCTAATGCATTGGCCGCATCTTTGGGCACCAAAGTGTCGCCGCACGACAACTTGATCCCATCCGTGTTAGCCACAATGACGGGCCTTGATCCCGACGTTCCCTGGGTGTTCGCCGCGATACAGAGATCATCACCGGCACCGATGATATAATCTTTGCGCGCGGTTAAGAGCATGTCCCTATCGCTGCCACTCACGACGGCGGCACCGCACCAAGTCCAGTTGAACCCGATGGTCATGCCCAATGAAGCCCCAACGGTTAAGTTATTTTGAAGTCCCAGGATGACGTTCAAGCCCGCGCCCAGAATTCCGGTGGCAGCATAGCCCATGGTCCCGCTGAAGTTTGTGCCACCAACGAGCGTGCCCAAATTCCCGAAGGAGGCGTTCAACTGGTTGCTGTCCGTGTAGGAATTGACGCTCTTGCCCAGCAGCAAAAGTGATTCGTGATGCGGGCTGAAAATGCGGATGTGCTCGTCACCCTTCGTGGCATCCAAGACAATCTCGTTGCCATAATCATCCCGCATGATGCGTTTGTCCTTGTTGGCGGGCAGTTCCAGCGGCGCCATGTTGGCCTGATTGTAAACGCGGCCGGTGATGATGGGCCGGTCGGGATCGCCTTCGAGACATTCCACGATCACCTCGTCGCCAATGTGTGGAATGGCCATGTCACCCCAGTTCAGGCTCTGGGGTTTACCTGCCCACGCCTGTGAAACCCGCACCCAGCAGGAACTGTTTTCGTCCTTCTTTCCCCGGCGGTCCCAATGAAACTGCACCTTCACCCGGCCGTATTGGTCGGTGTAAATTTTCTCGCTCGCCGGGCCGACCACGATGGCGGTTTGCGGTCCGTGAACAATCGGCTTGGGGGTTTCGCGGGGCGTGCGGAACTGATCGTCCAGCAGCATGGCGGTCATTTTGGAATGATATTTGAAATCGTCGCCCAGCGCGTCGGCGGTCTCGTGGGAGTTGCAATGAATCAGATACTCTGCGCCGGTGGTGAGATATTCTTTTTCAAACTCCTTGCGCGGATGTCCCTTCAATACAAACCGCACGCCGGTGCAGATACCGCGCGCGTCGCCTTCCCCGGAATAGGTTTCGTGCCGGGCTTGGCCTTCCTCCAGCCGCAGCTTGCTGTAACGCTCGCCTTCGCTGAACGGGCTTTGCTCGCCAAGATAGTCGAACTGTTCCAACTGGCTTTGACCGTGGCTGCGGTCTCGAAAGCTGTTGGCCAGGGGATTTCTTTTGGGCGTGGTGAAATCAAAATCTGCCGTCACATAGCCCGCCGTCTGGACTTCATGCTGCACCACCCACGAGGTGAGCGTCTCCTGCGTCGTCGAGGAGGTCGGCCGGTAGAGCAGATCCTCATAGCCAGCGAATTGCTTGTGAGACACGGGCGAATCGCACAGCACCATGGAATGCTTCCCATCCTCGTGCTTGAAATAATAATAGATGCCCTCCTCCTCCATGAGCCGGCTGATGAAAGCGTAGGCCGTCTCCCGGTACTGCACGCAATAATCCCACTTGCGATAGCTGCCGTGGAGCCGGTCAATAATGTCGGAGAAACCATGATCCTCGAACACCTGCTTGAGGATTTCGGGGATGCTCATGTTCTGAAAAATCCGGCAGTCCGAAGAGCGGGTCAGGAACCACAGCCACGGCACGACGGTGGCATGGTACTCGGCCAGCTTCCGCTCGAATTTCGTCTGGGCAAAACGACTGATGAAGCCATTGAAAAATCTTGGCTCCTTGTCCCCTTTGTCCACGAACACCGTCACGTTCTGGCCGATGATTTTTTTATAGTCCAGTTCGTGGCCTTCGCTGGCCAGAACCAGTTCGTATTGAAACGGCCGCCCCAGACGTTCGGTGCCCGCCAGGCTTTTAACCAGCAGGGCATCATCTCCAAAGGGGGTGCGAATTCGAACCGGACGATTTTCTTG
>JANYDP010000475.1 GCA_025363535.1 Verrucomicrobiota bacterium
CCGAAGCCGTGGATCAAACCGAATCCGCTCGCGAGCCAGTAACGATCCGTCGTCGCGCCGGGCCGGAAAAGATTCTCGACCGCCACAACGATGATGGAGAGCGCGATCAGCGGTTCCGTGATGCGGCTGGAAATGACGACCAGATTCGTCGCCGCCAATCCCAGCGTGACGGAGTGCGCCAGCGTGAAACAAGTGATGACCACTAGCATGGGTTTTATTTTCCGCACGCCGATCAGCAGTGCGCCGAGAAACAGCAGGTGATCGAATCCGGTGAGGATGTGGGCGACGCCGAGATCGAGAAATTGACCGAAGGTGGGAGTGGCTGCGGGTAGCGGGGGTTTTTCTGGCGCGGAAATTGGGGTAGGGGAGACCGGCGCGATTTCCAGCGGGCTGACGGTGGTTTCGTTCGCGACGATTGGGCTGGGCAGGGTGACTTCCAACGAGTCGTCGCCGGACGCGAGCAACTTGGCCGCGAGCGTGGCGCTGTATTCGTCCGCGACGACGAGCGAACCTTTCGCGACGTGTTGCAGTTCGTTCAAGTAAGTTGCGCGCAAATGCAGCACGCCGCCGTCGGGCCGAGGATAGATAAGCTCAAAATTAAATTCCAAGCCGTCGGAACGCACGGTGGTTTTGGTGGGAGTGAGCGGGTTGCCCGCCGCTTTGATTTCAAAAAGGTGCGGCGCATTTTGAGTCGGAAAGGGGTAGGCGATTTGCATCAGGCCGGAACGCAGGACTTCCGGCGGGCCGTCGTTCAAAAAAGTTTTTGCCGCCTCCGTGCCCATCGCGATGGTGACTTCAAGGTGGTCGGGGAAAATCCACACCCGCGCGCTGTGATCGAAGACGCCGTGAGCCGTCGCCAGCATCGGCAACCAGCCAATCAGCGCGGACAATTGAAAAATCCGTCGCAGCAAGGGCAGAGGGCGCGCGGTCATAAACGATTCAGCGAACGGGCTGCTGAAGGTCGGTCACCGCTGAGGCCGGAAGAGCGGTGCGCCTGCCGGTGGCCAGAGGGCGGTGCGAAAAAGAGATATGGTGCCAGATCATTTCAGTGCTTATGCCCGTAAAGATAGGTGGCGGCTGGCGCGCGGGTAATCGCCAGTTCTGGTGACGGGGAATGTTGGACGTCTTGGCGGGTGGAAAATAATTCGAGTTTCCTTGCGCGGCTGGCTGGCATTGCTGAGATTCCCGGAATGATTCTTGGCGTGGGCATTGACCTGGTGGAAGTGGCGCGGATCGAAGCTTCGGTGAAACAGTTGGGTGAAAAATTTCTCCAGCGCATTTTGCGGCCGGGCGAGATGGCCTACTGTCTCGCCTACAAAACTCCCGGGCCGCACCTCGCCGCGCGCTTCGCCGCGAAGGAGGCGGTCGCCAAGGCGTTCGGTAGTGGTATCGGCGGCGCGCTCGGCTGGCTCGACATGGAAGTGGTGCGCGAGGAAAGCGGCGAGCCGCGACTGGTGCTGCATGGCAAGGGGAAGAAACTGTTTGCTGAACGCGGCGCGAAACACCTGCTCATCAGTCTGAGCCACACGGATAATTACGCGACGGCGATGGCGGTTTTGGAAGGGTGAGGTGTGAAACGTGAATTCATGCGGACGCGCCTTTCCGCTTTCACGTTTTACGCTCCTACCACCGTCAACGGCCCGTCAAAAATAGTCAGACTCACCACCTCGGTGCGCGCCACATGCGGCCCATGTGCCACGCCGCGCGGGGCGAAGAAAAATGCGCCAGTTGAATAGGTGACGCCGGATTCCTCCCACTCGCCGGAAAGGATGTAAACGGATTCGTTCGCCTGCGGATGGATGTGCGCGGGAATGGTCACGCCTGCGTGAAATTTGCGCAGTACGGTGACGCCGCCGGTCTGTTCGTTCTTGTGCAGCATCATCAACTCGACGCCGGGATAGCTGCATGCGAAAGCAGAAAACCAAAACGCTTTGCATCACCAAAGTCCTTCAAAAAAATAACTCGATTGGTGTTCGAAATATTCATGTTTTCTTTGACGGTCTTTGAAAATAGGTTACTAGCTAAATATTCGACATCCTCAATTTTCTTTTGCTGCACTTCGAGATTTGTCTGGGCAACAGATACAACCTCTTGCATCGCAGAGAGACGATCATATTGATTCGTGATTTCATTTTGCGACTCCATAACCTCTGACTGAGTCTTCCTGATTTTGCTCTGAACGGAGTTCAATTCTGTTTGATGTTCATTGATCTGCTTCTGATGAATGTCCAGTTGCCCTTGCATCTCTGTTGTGGCTGCTTGAACAGTGTTTACTTGCTCACCTAGTGCCGCCAGCTTGGCACGTAAGTTTGAAGCAAAGTAAGCCTTTGCCCAACCTTGAAACCAAGGAAACGAGCAGAGCATAACGAATGATGCGACGCTGAAAACAGCAAGGGAAGTCGCGTATTCTTTTTTCTTAAAGATGTTAAGCGCGAGCCGCAAACCGAACCCTGCGAAGACAGCACCAATAATTTGAAAAATTACATCCATGTGGGAATTGAAACATTCTTGGTTAGTACAGCAAGGGAATAATCAATTATGTACAGTTTTATAAGAATTGTTTTCTTTCAACGGTCGCTTGCCTCAAATGCCGCGACTATCGGCCGGTGATCCGACCCGACTCCCCAGTTCGGAATCGTCGGAATGTAAGTGTCTTCCTTCACCCATTCGTGCGCCATGCCGGGACTGAGCAGAATGTAATCAATGCGGCTGTAAGTATCTTCGATCCCGTAGTAGTAGGTCCACGTCACATTCAGCGGATCAAAACGCCCTACTAGATTCGGCGCGTTATCGCCGTTGCGCTCGGCGGGGCGCGTGTCCGTCAATTTGGTTTTGCCGCGACCGAGGATCGCTTTCGTCGAGGGCGAGTTTTTCACGTCGTTGAAATCGCCGAGAACGATGAGGTTGACGTTGGGGTTCGCGGCGAGATTGGCGTCAATGTGTTCGCGCAGCGCCTTGGCTTCTTCAAGGCGCAGCTCGGCCTCGTCGCCCTCGGGCACGGGGCGTTTGGATTTCAAATGCGCGGCGAGGAGCGTGAACGAATAATTCGCATTCACCTGGATGTCCACCTCGGCAAAACCCCGGCTGACGTGGAAGCGGCGGCCGCTCAAAAGAAATTGGTCGTTCGTGTGCGGCCGTCGCGCGGTGAAGGGAAACTTGCTGAGTACCGCGACGTGGATATTCGTGTCTTGCCCGCTGACGTGTTCCCAAAAAGGCAGGTCAAGTCCCTCGGCCTTGAGCGAGTTGCGGAGTTCGAGCAGGGCGTTGGTGGTGCCCATTTCTTCGAGTGCGAGCACGTCGGGTTTGAGGGCGCGGAGGCTCTCGCGGATTTTGGTTTTGGCCTCGGCGGATTTGACGTGCGGCCGCGAGTCGGTGGGCTGGTCCAGATAATTTTCCACGTTGTAGGCCGCGACGCGGAAGGTTTCGGCAGGGAGCCGGACAAGCAAGCCGAACCACACAGCCAGGCAGATTCCTTGACCGAAACAGCGATTCATAGGGCGGTACTAACCGGACGGCCCGGCCGATGTCAAAAGTTAATTGTCCGCCGAGATACTTTTTGCAAACGAGGGTGCGGCTGCTACTGTGTCACCGTGCCGAGAAATTCCAAAGCTAATGGCGTTCACCGCTTGAACCGTTCGTCGCGAAAAAAATCCGCGCCCATGCACGACAAGCAGAGCGAGCGGGACCATCGCGAACTGCGCATTGACAAGGTGGGCGTGCGCGGGCTGCGCTTCCCTATCCAGATCCGCGACAAGGCGCACAGCGTGCAAAACACCATCGCCACCATCGGGATGTTTGTGGACCTGCCCAAGGAATTCAAAGGCACGCACATGAGCCGGTTCGTCGAGGTGCTCAACGCGCACGGCAGCATCATTCATGTCGAAAACATCACGGACATTTTGCAGGCGATGCGGCAGAAGCTGCACGCGGCCACGGCGCATCTGGAAATGGAGTTCCCGTTTTTCATGTCCAAGAAATCGCCGGTGTCGCGGCTGGAAAGTTTGATGGATTACGTCGCGCGCTTCGATGCTTCCGCGTGCGGGACGGAGATGGATTTTGTGCTGACAGTGAAAGCGAACGTGACGACGCTATGTCCCTGCTCGAAGGCGATTTCCAAGCACGGCGCGCACAACCAGCGCGGTCTGGTCACGGTGGCGCTGCGTTCCAGCCAGATCGTGTGGATCGAGGATGTGATCGCGATGGTGGAAGCTTCGGCGAGTTCGGAACTTTACGCGTTGCTGAAACGGGCGGACGAGAAGGCGGTGACGGAGCGCGCCTACGAAAACCCCGTGTTTGTGGAAGACCTGGTGCGCAACGTGGCGCTGCGGTTGAACGCCCATCCACTGGTGACGTGGTACAAGGTGGAGGCGGAAAATTTTGAAAGCATCCACAACCACAACGCTTATGCCTGCATTGAAAAGGGACCTTAGTACCGGTCGGATCCGGGCGGTTCCAGACCCTTCAAAAAAATCCAAAGTTTTTTGTGGAGTATTTGGGTTGCTTTGATACATTCCCGCACCTTTCAAAGAACGACAAAGGTTCTTTGAGGGAATAGATTTGACGGAATTTTAGAAAACGTATTGTGACAGCGAAGAAAAAAACCACGAAAGCGCCCGGCGGAAAACCGGCCGGCATGGCCACGGCGGCTTCGATTTTAGGACAGGCCGGTCCCCGCACCAAAAAAAATGGTGCGGTGAAGGTCAAGGCCGAGTGGCAGGTTTTTTACAACCGCCTTCTCGAACTGCGCGAACAACTGCTCCGGCAGATGAACGGCCTGGCCAAGGAATCCGCCCAGGAGATGGCCGGCTACAGCCTGCACATGGCGGATTCCGGCACGGATAATTTTGACCGCGATTTCGCGTTGAGCCTCCTCTCTTCGGATCAGGACGCCGTCTATGAAATCGAAGAGGCGTTGAAACGCATCGAACGCGACACCTACGGCATCTGCGAACTGACCGGTAAACCGATTCCGAAGGCCCGCTTGGAAGCGATTCCTTGGACGCGCTTCACGGTGGCGGCGCAGGCGCAGTTGGAACGCGAGGGTGCCTTGCGGTCCCGCCGGTTGGGAGCTTTGGGTTCGGTGGATTCGGTCGGTGTCACCGAATCGGACACCGAAGAGGACGAGCCAGAAGAAAAAACAAAAGAAAAAGAATAATTTATGTCACGGGAAATCATCACCATCGAATGCACCGAAGCGCGCAAAGAAGGCAAGTCGCCCTCGCGCTACACCACCACGCGCAACAAGAAGCTGAAGACGGAAAAGCAGGAGCTTAAGAAATACAACCCCGCCCTCCGCCGCCACACCCTCCACCGCGAAATCAAATAATTTTATGCCTCGTAAAACGCACAACGACAAGCCGGACAAACGCGGCGGCCCCGGTGGCCGCAAGTCCGCCACCGAAAACCGTACGCCCCGCCCCAAGCCGAAAATTGATTTCACGGTGGACGCGCTCGACTACAAGAACGTCACGCTGTTGAAGACGTTCGTCACGGACCAGGGCCGCATCCTGCCGCGCAAGTACACCGGCCTGCCGGCGCACTATCAGCGCCGCCTGAACACGGCCATCAAGCGCTCCCGCCAGATGCTGCTGATGAAGTAATCTACGCGATTAAATTGCACGAAACCCGCAACGTGAGTTGCGGGTTTTTTATTTTTCCGGCTAAAATAATCAAAGAGAATTCAAACATTGAAAGAGTTTTTGCAGCCTATTAATATGTTGGGCGGTAAAATCATCAGAACTGCTGCTTCACGTAATCGGTCGCAAGGTGCTCTTTGCAATTTGTTGCTTTGCGGTCGCGAACGCATCGGCCTTCGCTTCGTAGTTAACACGACCGAAGCCGACAACGACGTCAGGTGTCTGGTCGGTGGTCGAGGGATCAATGACAACGAGTGCGGCAAGAAGTGCTGAATTGGAAATGGGCTGATAACGAAGAAATCGAATCGTTCGGTCGCCGATCTGGATCGTGTCTGGTTGAATGGCGGTAAAGTCGCTCATCAGTATTTTCCTTTGCTGTGGAACGTTGAACCGTGATGCCGACACTTTGGACATGTGCCACAGCTACCGGACATGATGTCGCTGGGCAAGCAGTCCTTGCAGACCGTATAGCCGCAATGTTCGCACTCGCCAAAATGCCAGCCAAATTTGACGAGTGCTATTTTCTTACCACAGCAGTCACAGGTTTCTTTTCTTGGTGTGCTCATAGTTTTTTGGTTCTTGTCTTGGATGCGCTGCGGAACGATTCCGTCCAACAGTTGATAGATATTAGATATTGTGGTCTATGCCTATCCGTTTGCTTGACAAACATGATGAAAATTCAACGCAGAGGCGCAGAGAAATGTTTGCTCCGCGCAACTCCGCGTTCTCTGCGCCTCTGCGTT
>JANYDP010000525.1 GCA_025363535.1 Verrucomicrobiota bacterium
GGGACGGGTTGAAGGTGCGTTGGCCATGTTATTTCCAGCGCCGGCTTTCCACGACGCGCAGGGTGAGGAACAAAATGAAAAACGAGAGGCTCAGATAAAACACCACCGCCCGCGTGTCCACCACACCACGGACGAATTCGCTCATTTGATCACGCAGGGCGAACAAAGAGGCAACCTGGCTTTGCCAGCCCGCCGACGGCAGCTTGTCCCCAAGCCAGCTCGACATGAACAGCGCCATGGAAAAAAACACACTGATCATCGCCGCCGTCGTCTGGCTGCGCGTCAACGCCGAGGCAAAACAACCGAGCGCGATGAACAAACAGCCAATCAGAAAAATCCCCAGAAACGTGCAGCCGACCGCGCCCGCATCAAACGCCCCCTGGCCGCTCGTGTAGCGTTGCACAATCACCAGGCAGCCCAGCAGCGGCAGCCACATCATCATGTAAAACACGATTGCACCCGTGAATTTGGCAGCCACCACCTGGAAGTCACTGACCGGCGTGGTCATCAGCATCTCGTACGTGCCGGAGAATTTTTCCTGCGCGAACAGGCGCATCGTGATCACCGGCACGGCCAGCAGCAGGATCAGCCAGAAATAGGCGGTGTCGTAAAAAATCTCCGTGACCGGCGCGGTCGTCGGCACGCCCTGCAACTTTTCAATCACGAGAAAGAAACTGTAGCCGGTCAGGAACGCCGCCGCCGCGATGATCACATAGCCCGTGAGGGAAAAGAAAAAGCCAGCCAGCTCGCGCCGGGTCAACGTCCAATACACCCTCATTTCGTCTCGTCCTCCTCGGGCGGGCTGGTAACCCGGACGTAAATGTCTTCCAGCGAATGGCGGCTGCGGGTGAGTTCGCGCAGATACCAACCGCGTTCGCGGGCGAGGGCAAAAACAATCGGGCGCAAATCCATCCCGTCGCGAGGCGTCAGCGCGCAGCGAAAGTATTCACCTTCGGCCGACGCGATGTTGAAATGCGAAACCTCCGGCATCTGCGACCAGCAATCTTTCAACTCGTTTTCCGGGGCGGCAATTTCCGCCACGATCTGATTGCTGCTGCTCATCAGGCTTTGAAGATTTTCCGGCGTGTCCGCCGCGAGGATTTTCCCCTCGTACAGAATGAGCATCCGGTTGCAGGTCATCTCCGCCTCCGGAAGAATGTGCGTGGAAATCAAAACCGTGTGTGTTTTGGCCAGGCTTTTGATCAACTGCCGCACGGCCCGAATCTGGTGCGGATCCAGGCCGATGGTCGGCTCGTCGAGAATAATCAGCTCAGGCTCATGCACGAGCGCATCCGCCAGGCCGACGCGCTGACGGAAACCTTTGGACAAGTGGCCGATGATTTTTTTACTGACCTCGGTGAGACCGCATTGCTCCAAGACCGTGTCCACGCGCTGACGGGAGCGTTTCCAACCCAGCCCCTTGAGCCGCGCGCGAAATTTCAAATATTCCCGGATGCGCATGTCCACGTGCAGCGGATTGTTTTCCGGCATATAGCCAATGCGGCGGCGGACTTCCGTGGAATCTTCAAACACATCCAGCCCGCCCACACGAACCGTGCCCGAGGTGGCCGGCATGAAACCAGAGAGAATGCGCATGGTGGTGCTCTTGCCCGCGCCGTTCGGCCCCAGCAGGCCAACGATCTCACCGGGGGCGACGGTGAAGGAAATGCCCGCCACCGCCGTATGCCCGGCATACCGCTTGGTCAGGTTTTCCACTTCAATCATTACACCATTGCGCATGAATCGAAACGGAGTGTAGCGGATGCCAGTCGAATTCAGCCAACAAAATTTCCGGCGACGTTCGCGGGCGCTCCGAAAACATTACCGCGACTTCACCTCGGCCCGCAGCGCCTCGGCCGCCAGCACTTGCGGAATGTCGCAAACCTTGAGCACGCCCAGATAATCCGGGCCTTCAGTGTGGGACCGGGGCAGCGGCGTCAAATCCAGCCGGCGGACATTCGGCTCGAACAGTGCGGCGTAAAGAGCGTTGGCCGCCATCGGGCCGTCCGCACTGAGTTCGATTTTCCCTTTATCGTCGGCGCGAACATAATGCAGCGCCTGAATCGCACGGCGGATGTCCCAGACCCGCATGCCCTCGAGCGTCTGGCCGAGCAGCATGAAGCGGCGGCGGATGCGCGTGAGCACCTTCTCGTCACCTGACCACGCGGTCAATCCGCTGCCGCGCGGGGCGAAGAAGGCGCGGGCGGAAGATTTATCCAAAACTTCGCTTTTCAATTTTTCGAGCGCGGTGAAGTCGGCAGCCGGCAGATTCGTTCCTAAAAATTCTCCGGCGAGCGATTCGGAAAACCGGGCGCGCTCCCCGGCCAAGGCCCGGACATTCGCCAGCCAACGGCTCGCGCCCGCTTGATCCAGCACGGTGAGTGAAACGGGTTCCACATTGGTGGCCGCCGCGTTTTCCAGCAGGTAGAGTCGCAATGAAACATCGTGCTGACTGGTGAAATCCCACGCGCGAAAAAGCAGGTCGCCCGGTTTGATTTCAAACGCGAGCTTCGGCTCCAACGGCAAATCCTCGCCGGGCCACCCCGAGAAAACATTTTCGCGCAAGGCGGCCCGAAGTTCGTCGGGAGTCATTTCCGCGTTCCGCGTTCCGCGTTCCGCTTTGCCTACAAACGTCTCAGCGATGTTCGTGTTGATCGCGTCGCCCGGCAGCGTTGCGAACACGCGCACCTGCTCGGGCGTGAAAGATTTCACCGCGTCCACCACGATGGGTGTTTCGTTTTCCTTTTTCACGCCCTTGAGAAACCGGTTGAACCAGCGCAGCACCGCGAGCCGCAACTCCGGCACTTCCTCATGCGGCCCGGGAGCAATGGCTAGCCCAAGGTTATTTGTCGCGCCGAGCAGTTCATAAACGCGGCGGAGTTTTTCATGGATGCGCAGCGTGCTGTCGAGGTGAAACAGCGGGTCGCGATCCGTGCCGCCGATGAGCAACGGCCTCGGCGCGGCAAGCGCGGCGAGCTGTGGAAAATCCCAGCGGTAAATGTTCTGGAAAAAATTGCAGTCACAATGGCTGTCCACCACACCGTCGCCGATGTGGCTCTGCAGATCCGCCATGCCGGCGAGTGGTGCGGCGACCTGGATGCGGTCATCCAGCGCCGTCACCGTCCATGAATACGCGCCGCCGCCGGAATGGCCGGTGATGCCAAAGCGGTTCGTGTCGACCTCGGGCCGCGTGCAGAGATAATCCAGCGCACGGATGCCGAACCACGCCTCGACGCCCGCCGGCGTGTAGCCGCGCGAGTTCCACCACCACAAACCCTTGTCGCGCGTGCCCGTGTGGAGACCTTGGATTTCGCCGGCGAGCAGTGTGTCGAGGACGAGGCAGACGTAGCCGTTGCGTGCAAACCACGCGCCGTCCAGTTGGTATGCGGCCTTGTTGCCGTAGCTCACGCCGTTGGTGAACAGCCGGAAATGGCCGCTCTCGTAAAGGATCGTGGGTGCCGGCGACTTCAGATTTTTCGGCACAAACAAATTCGCCGTGCAATAAAGTCCGGGCGAGGCCTGGAAGGCAATCTTCTCCATCGTGAAGTCGTCCGCCTCCAGCCTGCCGGTGACGACCGGTTTCAAATCCGTCCGGGCCGGCATCGGCCACAGACCGAGCATCTCCTGAAGCTCACGGCGATATTCCCCGCGCCTGGCTTCCCAATCGGCGCGTGGAGGAATGTCCGCCAGGCACGGTTCGGAAAGCTGGGAGGTCTCGTTGCGAAAATAGTCGGCGAGCTGGGCGTCGGCCCGGGACGATCCCGGCAGGTCAGCAGCGGAAAGCGGGCCGGTGGCGTACGCGAAGGCAAGGAGTGGCAACAGGCGCTTCATCATGGTGCCGCAAGATGTTGCAGCCCGCAGTGGGCGGCAAGCTTATTGAGGGTGCATCTGGTTGTTAGTTTCTGATTTTTGGGAACATTGCGGCTCAAACAGAGTTCTGGTCGGCTATCAAAACATTTTTTATTTTTTCTCAAACCCGCCGCCGACACGTCAGCGAAATAGTTGCACCGGCAGGGTTCTTGCGAGGACTTGACCTCCCCGAATTCCCACCGGCCAAAACCTTTCCAAACGTTTGCGGCCACATCTTCCTGCGGCCACGACGCGTTCCGTCCCGCCCGACTCCGGCAAAACCTTGAATTTCGCGCCGACTTCCTCTAATCCTTTCCCGCGATGCACGATCATATTGTCCCGAAACTTCCCAAGTGGCCCTTCTTCCTCGGTGATGCCCTGCTCGTTGGCCTGGCCAGTTACATTTGTTATCAGAGCAAAATTCCGATGGCGCACTTTGAACTCGCCTGGGTGATCGTCTGCGTGGCGGTCGGGGCGATCCTCGGCGTCGTGCCTTTCCTGAGCGAACATCGGGCGAATGTGAAAGTCGCCCAGGCCGATAACCTCGCCGGTGCCGTCGCCAAAATCCAGAATCTCGAACAAGTCGCCACCCAGATTTCCAGCGCCACCAACCACTGGCAGACCGCCCAGGACGCCGCCGACAAAACCTCCCGCTCGGCCAAGGAAATCGCCGACGGCATGGCCGCCGAACTCAAGAACTTCAACGAGTTCATGCAGCGCGCCGACGCCAGTGAAAAAGCGGCGCTGCGCCTGGAGGTGGAGAAAGGCCGCCGCGCGGAAGGCGAATGGCTGCAAATTCTCGTGCGGATGCTCGACCACGTTTTCGCGCTGCACGCCGGGGCGCTGCGCTCCGGCCAGCCGGGTTTGGTCAAGCAGATTGACCTCTTCCAAAACTCCTGCCGCGACGCCGTCCGACGCGTCGGCCTGATTCCGTTCGTGGCCGCGCCGGGAGAAAAGT
This sequence comes from Verrucomicrobiota bacterium, assembly GCA_025363535.1. Lineage (GTDB taxonomy): Bacteria > Verrucomicrobiota > Verrucomicrobiia > Limisphaerales > CAIQOK01 > CAIQOK01. Next base: position 4,808 of record JANYDP010000525.1, read on the forward strand.
TTGACGGCCAACGCCATCAACTCGTCGAGGAAACCGCCCCTGCCACGGAGGCGGCCGTCGTGGCAGAAACCCTCGCCACCGGCTACACCTACCAAGGCCAGTTGCTGCGGCCCGCGATGGTGAAACTGCAAAATG
>JANYDP010000531.1 GCA_025363535.1 Verrucomicrobiota bacterium
GATTTTGCAGCGATTCGCGGTAGCGCAAAAGCTGGCGGTAGGCTTCATCCAGATTTTTCTTTTTGCCTTTGTATTCCCACGCGAAGCAACTTTTTTTCCACACGTCGGCAAAGCCGCGCTCCGTCGGCTCGCTGGCGTCCGGCGTTTCCACCGCGAAAAGTTCCGCGTCTTTGACGACGCGCTTTTGGAAACAGAAAAAATCCGCGCCGCTGGGATCGGCTTCGTTGGGCGTCGGCTGTTCAAGCAACCGGCACAGGTCGTCAAAATGCGATTGATAGGCGGAAGTTTCCTTGCCCTGATAGCGCGACCATTTCTTTTTGAATTCGGCGGCAGTCATGCGGTTGAAGCGCGCCGGGTTTCATCCTGCTCAAATGACATGACTGACATTATTGGACATTGCCGGAAAACGGAAAGCCAATTTTCCCCAAACGCGGTTTTACGGCGGCAGTTGCACGCGGTAAAACTTTTGCGGCGCGGCGGCGTTGGCGTTCGTGTCCACGAACACAAACGGCGCGGCATTGGTTTGCAGCGCAATCCAGACGGGCGCGGCCAAGTTAGTCGTGGCTTGCACGATGTAGTTTGTGCCGGTCGTGCCGGTGACGGTGAAGCGGAATTGATTGTTGGTGAACGTCACAAGCGAAATTATCGGCGCGGCGGCAGGCGGATTCGTCGTTACAAGTTGCGTGACTGTGCCAACCACGGCCAGATCCGGCGCGGTGTTGCCCGCCGTGTTAAAGACATACCACGTCCCCGCCGCGCTCGTGCCGCCGTAGCTCACAATGCGGAAGGTGATGTTCGTATTCGCGCCGACATTTTGCAGCGCGGCAATGCCGGTCAAATCAAACGGCGCATTGGTTCCACCCGCACCGCTGGCGGGATAGGTGATGCTGGCAATGTCCGTGAACGCGCCCGAGCCGACTTGAAATTGCAGCAAGGCATTGGTCGGGCCGCTTGGCGAATGGTAGTAATCAAACCGGCTGATGCTTGAAAAGGAAACGCTGTAACCATTGCTGACGGTGACGCTGAACGTGGCAAACAGATTTGATGCAATCGCGCTCGCCGCCGTCAAATTGGTGAAGCCGGTTCCCCCCCAGCCTGCCGCGCCCGCCGTGCCACTCTGCTTCACACCGCTCCCGCGCGTCAGCCCGCCGACGAGCAGGTTCGCCGCGTTGGTCGTGGCCGTGAACGGCGATGGCCCGTAGTTGTTCAATCCGCCCGGCAACGCGCCAACATCCCAGCCCGCCAAGACACCGCTGAAAACCGTTCCGCCATTCGTCGTCAACACGGTGAACGCGCCCGCGCTGATGGCCGTGCCGCTTGGCGTCGTCACGCTGACATAGCCGGAACTGCCATTCGTCGGCACAGTCGCGGTGATCTGATTGCTCGAATTGACGGTGAAAAATGCGGCCGCGCCGTTGAACGCAACCGCTGTTGCGCCGGAAAAATTCGTGCCGGTGATCGTCACGCTGGTTCCCGCCGCGCCGTTCGTCGGCGTGAAAGCAGCAATGGCCGGCGGCGGGTTCGTCTGGCCGTCCACTTTGGCGCGGAGCGCGGCGGCAATGTCCGGCGCGAGCGCGGTGAAAAATGTCAGGCTGGTGTCCACTTGAATTTGCGCGGCGGAAGTGACGTAAGCAGGCCAGCTATTCGTGGCGGAATCATCGTTCGGAATTTTTATCGCAATCACGCGGTTCGTCGCCGTGATGCGATTGGTTGCCAAGCTCGCGCCGGGCGGCAAGACGACAGCAATTTTCCAAGTGTAAGCGGGAATGAAAGGGCCATTCGTAAGCCGCGCGCTGCCGTAACCGCTGCCGCCGCATAGCAAAAGCAATTCAAAATTGTTCGTGGACTGCACCAGCGAACGGCAATAATTTTCAAACTGCAACCAGACGCCGGAATTGTTGACGCCGCTCTGCGGCAGGACATTCGACATGAGAAACACCAGGTCGTTGTTCGTGCTGGTGTCCGTGCGGTCTTTGGAAGGGCAGAGATGCCCCCGATCCCAGCCGGAGTTGTCATAGATGCCAGTGGCGTATCGCGTGAAGTTCGGCGGCAGGTTGGTATCAGTGACAAAGGTTGAACGCGAATTCGTGCCGATGTCCCCCGCCGTCAAATCCCAGGATGCCCAATTCGGCTGGCCCAAATTATCGTTGTAATCCAACGCTTCAACCGTGCGCTGAACCAGATAGTGCGCGTGGTTGTTTGTGTCCGCCGTCGCGCCGGACGGATTGCCAAGCTGCATTTGCAAACTGGCGTTAATTGTCGCGCTGGCGCGGAGTGCGACGAACAAAAGCAACGCGGCCAGTGCGGGCGGGAATCCGCGCCGTGCTGCGATAAAAATGGATTTGCAAAACATGATTGCCGCACAACTGGCGCGGGTGTCGTGTTGTAATTTACAACGCGGACGGCGCGAATCAATTTTTTCCCGCGCATACATTTTGAACGGCGGCAGCGGACGGCTGGCGTGAAGGATGCCTGCAAGCTGGCGCGCGGCTTGCCCCGACCGAGCGCGAGGGTCGGGACAGCAAGCCGCGTGACAACGCCGCAGCCGGTGGATTGCACAAGACGCTGTTATCTTCAATGAACCGGGCCGTCGGTCGCGTGTCGCGCGGGGAGACGGCGGGGACTCATTGCCGAGGGTTCACGCGCCAGCGGGATACGGCAATGGGGCGGCTTTGAAGATAATGGCTCTTGTGCAATCCACCGGGTTCGCATCCTTCATGTCAGTCGTCCGCAGAGCCAAAGTTTAGTTGCGCGAATCCAATTCGTCGGGCGAGCCGCGCCAGCGCGAAGCCATTGATCGGACTCTTTGACGGCGGAACGTAGTGCCAGGACTGCGGCGCGAGGGTGAACGGGCGCGCAAGCAGTCCGGCGCGGAGTCTGCGGGCAAAGTGTCAGACACAA
>JANYDP010000566.1 GCA_025363535.1 Verrucomicrobiota bacterium
TGCTTGCTGTCATCGTCCGCGAACATCTGACTGCCGAGGCCCATCTGTTTTTCGTTGTTCAGGCAAGCAATGCGCTTGGCGCGCTCCTTGGCGTTGGAAAGAGCCGGAAGGAGCATCGCCGCCAGGATGGCGATGATGGCGATGACGACCAGTAGTTCAATCAGGGTAAAGGCACTAACGAAGGCGGACGAGGATCCGTATTGCTTTTTCATGCGCCGCTTTGATTTCTAGCTATCAATTAATCCGGTCATAGGCGTCCGGCACAGTGCGAGGTGAACCACAGCCAGTCCACAGCAGTCGAACCTGTCGGGTTGCCCACAGGAACTACAGGTTGCACATAGCCCACCCCATACACTACAGGTTTCTTTATGATGGATCCCACCCATTTGTGAATTTCTGCATGGCCGTCGGCAAAGGACATGCCGCAGCTCCATTTATGGTAGGAACCCGGCAGATCTGGAAAGGTCGCCAAAGCGGCATAACCCGTGGCAGTGAATGCATTGTCAACCTGCAACCAGCCGTCGTTCATGCTATACATGTTTTCCTCCAGAAATATTATCAAATCCGAGGGTCCGGGAGTTCCGATTATTTGTCCCATTTTTGTATAGGTCTTCGCGTAGGATTGAAATTGCAAAACTTGTGTCAAATTGCCATTGGCATCCTTCTTGGATGGTCCAACCTGGCCTTGCATAGAGTAAGTGCGTAGCCGCTGGCCGTTGTCTGAAGGAATGTTATCGGCCGGACACCGATACACGCCCAACTGGCCACCCATGTAAGGGGCCAGCAGATTGGTTTGATAATACACTCGATTGATATTGGCATCGCTCGAATACCAATCTTCGCTGGACCCGCCACACCAACTCAGGCCAATACTCAATGGAGAATTAGGTATCATTTTATCATTGAAATCAACCGTATAGACCTGCCAGCCCAATTGAAGCTGCTTGACGTTGCTGACGCATTGGATGGCATAGGCTCTCGACTTGGCCGATGACAGCGCAGGCAGCAGCATCGCGGCGAGAATGGCAATGATGGCGATAACCACGAGCAACTCAATGAGTGTGAATGCCGTTTGAAACCCCTTTGGCATTAAGTTGTTTTTCGCTTTTTCAGCACTGCTTTCAGGTTTCGTGAACGTTCTCATAGTTTTAACGCTGTTACCATCTTCCACTTTAATTGCCGGGGCACCTGCTTCAAACAAGTGCCCCGGCCGAAACACGAACTCAATCCCATTGAGCCGGTCAGTTATGGTGGACGCGATAATATTGCTGCGTACCACCCGTATATGGCGTGGTGGCTTGGAACTGGTTGCTGCCCAGCGAGGTGATGGTGGCTGCCGGAACAACATCGGCGTAAGTGCCGTTCACCGTGCCGGAACTACGGAGTGTAAAGGAGGAGGTCGTATCCGCAGCATTGGAGGTGGTGAAGGTGACGACGACATTGCCGCCACTGATAGCGATGCTGTTGATCGTGATCACCGAGACTGCGGACGGCAGTTGAACCACCTGGAGGTTGGCATAGTAAACACCCGCTTCAGCATTGCCAACACTGGCCCCAAACGGATCGGCATAGCCCAACATCAAATAACCACTCGTCCACACCGTTGTGTTCGTATAGGTGAAGATGGGACTATGATTGATGGACATGGTGACAATATTGTTCTGTTGTTTGATCTCTACGTCGCTCCAAGTGCTCGCATCATAACCCAATGCCGGGGAGGCGTTGGCCGGTTGACCGGCAGTCTGGCTGCCGCTGCCAAAACCATCAAAGCAAGTAAACGGACCCGGGTTGACCTTGAATGCTTGAGCAAATGATGAGGATGCCTTGGTAGCCAATCGCGTCCAGCCAGGATTATTGTTTGTTCCCCCCAGACCGGTGTATTCCGCATAATCGCCGGAAGCGGTGGCGCCGCTCGGCTGCGCAGTGACGTAGTACCAAATGCCGTCGCTGCCCCAAGTCTGGTTGGTGAGGAATCCGCCGCCAAACCACCAGTTGCTCTGGCTGCCAGTGTGATTGATGCCAAATATCGCGCCTTCGGTGGAGTTGGCGGTCGTCTGGCCTTCAATGATGTTCATGTTGAAGCGGACGGCGTAATCGCCGCTCAAGAACAGATTGGTGTAGTAGGCATTGACTGCCCCGGGTGAAGAGGGGCCGACGACTTTATTGCAGGTCAAGTGGAGTGCATTGGCGTTGCCACCGGGCGGCGGGGGGATGGTAATACCGCCGGCGGCGCTTGCCAGAGACATGCCAAAGTCCGTGCTGAAATCTGCGGAATCATTCGCAGGATCGCCACAGCCGTAAGTGATGCTCCAATTAGACGCGTCACCCGCGCTGGTCAAGTCATTGTTGAGAAGTACCGGTGCTGCAGCGTAGTGGGCGGACACAATTGCGCCAGAAGCTGCACCGGTTCCAATCGCGTAACCTGATCCAGAAACGACATTCACTATGACTGTCCGATTGGTGGTCACTGCCGGATTATCAAGTGGTGACAATGCCAAGGTCGCAGTCTGCGCTCCGTCAAGAATCGTTACGCTGCTGGCGGGTGCGAAGTCCGTGCCGCTTACCGCCGAACCGCTGTAGGCCAGGTTCACGTTCAAATCGGAACCGGTAGTCAGTTTGCCACGACGCGTCAGTGTATAGCTGATGAAGTCGGCATTGTTACCGGGGCCGACAGAGTTCGTATAACGACCGTAAGCCTGCGCATTTGCACTGCTGGAAATATCAATCGTCGGCGTATCATTATCGAGGATGTTGACGACCGCGCTGCCTGCCCCGGCATAACCGGTGCCGGGCTGGATGGTCAGAACGACTGTAGTCGTCGGTAGCGGATTTAAGTCGTCAATCGGAAACACGTTGATGTTGGTGTCTGTGGCGGTCGAAGCAAACGTCACCGAGGTGGGCAGGGTGGTATATTGCTGGCCATTTGTGGCCGAGCCCGTCAGCGTGTAGTTGACGGTCAAAGGCACACCTGCGGAACTGCGCGTGATGTTGAACACGGCGGGCGTGCCGGGTGCGGCTTCGGAGCAAGTCGCCGTTGGTGCTGTCACGTTCACCACGTTGGCATAATTGGAAACAACAATGTTGGCGAATACCGCGAAATTCAAGTTGGTATAATTATTTCCAGTGACTGCATTCGCCACGCTGAGAGTGGTTCGGGATGCCATGAAAGAAAGCAAAGTGCCGGCCGGGGTTCCTGCCGAGGAATAGTTGCCCGTGGCGATAATGTTTCCGTCAATCTTATAAATGATCACATTGCCAACCTTCTCAAGCGAAACGTCATGCCAGGCAAAACTGACCAGGCCCGGACAGGAATAGTTATTCGTCTGCTGAGGATAAAGGATTTGTTGGGCCAATGGAACCGGCTGAGGCGGGAATATGGCACCCCATGACACTCCGGTGGTAGAGTTTGTCGCAATGTTACCAAAGGGAGGAGCGGTAGTCTGGCCAACGTTATTGCGGGTTCCAGGGGTGGTCGCATTCTTGGCATTATAGCAATAAGGGTCGCCTGGAAAACCAGGTACCAGGGTTCCGGTAGATTGATAGCTGCTGTCTTGATAGGCGGACTGGATGGACGGGCCATACATGCGCATCATTGCGGCGGAGCCGTTGTCCGTCAGTGATCCGATAAAGATACCGTCGGTAACTCCGGGTGTGGTGGCAACGGTTCCCGCCGTGCCATAGCCGCAACCGTAGAGAACGGTTGAAGCGCTGCCGTTATGAGGGCTGGTGGCGTAGCTTGCGCCGAGTACATTGGCGATATTAGAGGTAGGATAAGCACTGCAGTTTGCGTTAATCCACATGTCTGCATGCATGATGAAATTGGCGGAGACGCTGAAATTCAACGGTGAAACCGACATGCCCGCCGTGACCGCCCCACCTTTCGCCGTGGCCGTGTTCGTATAGACAGCACTTATTTTCAACCCGTGGTGGATCGCTGCCGAACCAAACTGCGGGCTATGCGGAGCGACCGGGATGCCGGCCGTGGTGTAATCGAAGTTGAAATTGTAAAGGGTGTTTGAAACAGCATTGAAAGCAGCGCCGCCGGTGTAGCTGAAATTCACCGCCCAGTTTGCACTGTCATCAGTGTTGAAGTTTTGCAGGTATATCTGCTGCGCCCGTGCCTTGTCGGTGGGGGTGAATATTGCGCCGCAAACCGCCAGGCCCAATGCCAGGCTGCGTGCGAGCGTGCCGATGTTTGGAATTTGATGCTTCATGGTTGGTCCTTCTATGGTTGGGTTGTTACACTTGGGGTCGTCAAATTGTCGTAAGCTGATTGTGTGAACCGACACAGTATTTACTTAACAGTAAATGCCGGATTTGCAACCGAAAATCTCGCGCGGCAATTTCTTTAGCACCCCTGCTTCGGGGGAATGTCGGTATCGGCTCACAGCACGCTGCCATCTCGCGGAGCATTTTAGCTGCGCCGCGAAGATTTGGCGTGGTGAGGTTGCTGCGGGCGCAGCGACCGCTTTGGAGAACATGCTCGTACAGCTCAAGCGGTCGGAGGTGAGTTTGAACCGTCAACATCGAGGCACTGGGTTTGTCCATCGCCGTCATTCAAGCAAATTTAAGTCAGATTTGTGTTTGTGGAACTGTGCGTCTGGCGCACAGGGGGCAAGGTCACGGATGACCCGTTACCGGCCCTGGCCGGGAAGCGCACCACCGCATCCTTCAATGGCCTCGGCTGCGAGCGTCCCCAAGGTGTGCCGCAGGGCGATCACGCTCCCGGCTTCCGTGGGATGATTTCGATTCGATAAAAAAATGACGAAGGTCTTGGAAAAGGGATCAATCCACAGCGACCCGCCCGTCCAGCCGGTGTGGCCATAGGAACCGATGGGGAAAATCTCACCGCGCGGTCCGCTGAAAGGCGAGTTTATGTCCCATCCGAGGCCGCGCCGGGCGGCGATTTTCGGCGGCGTCTGCACGCATGTCATCAGCTTCACCGTTTCCGATTTGAAGAGGCGCACGCCTGCCAGTTCGCCGCCGTCAAGCAACATCCGGGCGTAACGTGCCAAGTCTGCCGCCGTCGTGAACAGTCCGGCGTGGCCGGCCACGCCGCCCATGTGCCGCGCGGTCGGGTCGTGAACGGTGCCGCGCCAGGGGTGGCCAGCCACCACTTCGGTTGGCGCGATGCGGGAACATTTTTCAGTGGTCGGCAAAAAGCCCGTGTCGGTCATTTTCAACGGCTGGAAAATTTCCTGTTGCACAAACACTTCCAGCGGCGTCCCGCTAATGCGTTGGACGATTTCGCCGAGCAGGAAAAAGTTGATGTCGCTGTATTTGAACGCCGTGCCGGGCGGTGACTGTAATTTTTCCGCGCACGCCTTGCTGACCGCCTCGGCCTGGCCGTACCAGTCAGATTTGGTTTCGATGTCAGGCGGCAGGCCGGAAGTGTGGGTCAATAGTTGGCGCACCGTGATCTGTTCCCGGCCGCCGCCGGTGAATTCAGGAAGGTAAGTCAGCACCGGCATATCAAGTTGGATTTGTCCGCGCTCGACGAGCCGCATCACGGCGGGCGTGGTGGCGACGACTTTGGTCAGGGACGCCGCGTCGAAGATAGTGTCCTCGGTCATCGGCTCGCGTGCCGGAACGAGGGCGCGCGCGCCGTATGCTTTGTGGTACGCCGTGCCGTTGTGTTCCAGCCACAGCACGCCGCCGGGACACCAGTTGCTGGCGATGGCCCCAAGGATGGCGGCATCCATCGCGGCCAGTTTTTCCGGCCGGAACGTGGCGGGTGGCACCGGGCGGGTGGCGCAGCCGGCCGCTGCGAGCCATAACGCGAAAATGAAAACTGATCCGCGCACGGGGTTTACCGGTAGAGCAAAAACGGCGTGCGCAGTTTGGAAAACTCCACCAAACCCGGCGCAAAGCCGCCTACAATTTTTCCCACCGGCTCACCGCGCTCCAGCGACTCGCGGACGGTGGACGTGCCCATCACCTTGTCGAAGTAGCTGGCGTGCAATTCCAGTTTGTCGCCGCAGGTTTTTTTCACGACCGCCAGGATCGCGAGCGTCGTGGCGATGGACTGGTAGGCCGCGCGCTCCGTGACGTGCAATTGACAGCCGCCGCACTGCTCGCCCTTGAACTTTGAGAAGGTCGGGGTGAACGACACTTCGCGGAATTTCACGCCGGGCAGATGCAGGTCGTTCAATTGTTTCGCCAGCACGAACCCGTCAATCCACGGCGCGCCAAACATTTCAAACGGCTTCGTCGTGCCGCGACCTTCGGATAAATTCGTTCCCTCGATGATGACTTGCCCCGGATATACGGTTGCGCTCTCGACGGTCGGCAAATTCGGCGACGGCAAAACCCACGGCAGAGACGTTTCATCGAACCACTCGCCGCGCGTCCAGTTTTCCATGGGCACGACGGTGAGTCGCACTTTCTTTTTCAGAAATTTTTCGTTGAACAGTTGGGCGAGTTCACCGGCCGTCATGCCGTGCCGCAGCGGAATCGGATACAGGCCGATGAACGAACTGTGCGCCGGGTATTCGAGAATCGGCCCTTCCATCGCCACGCCGTTGATCGGATTGGGCCGGTCCAGCACGATGAAAGGAATGTTCGCGTCCGCCGCCGCCTGCATCGCGTAAGCCATGGTGGCGATGTAGGTATAGACGCGCGTGCCGACGTCCTGGAGGTCGAAGACCATCACTTCCACCGAGTTCATCATGCCCGCCTCGACTTGTTTGCCAGTGTGCTGCGTGTCGAACGAGCGCATGTATTCGTCAATGTTCGTCATCATGTCCGCCGGCGGTTTGTGCGTCTGGCCATAAAGGCTGAACACGGGCAGCTTGAAATGTTCGTCAAAATAAAACGCCACGTATTCGCCGGCCTGGGCGTTCCCGCGCACGCCGTGTTCGGGGCCGTACAGCGCGGTCAACTTCACGTCGGGATGTGCGCGAAACGTTTCAACGATGCTGTCGAGCTGGCTGTCAAGGCCGGTGGGATTGGTGATGAGGCCGACGTGTTTGCCGCGAATCAGGTCGAGGTGTTTTTCAAAAAGGACTTCGACGCCGAGTTTCACCGGCGGACGGGAGTTTTTGGTGTTCATGGTGGTGCAGCCGGCGAGCAACGTCGCGAGGCCGAGGAAAACGGAAGGTGGAAACAGTTTCATTTGTCATTCAAGCAGCTGGTCTGGAGGAACTGCGCAAATTCTCCGCGCCGGAAGATCACCTCATTGTGCGTCAGGTCGGTGTGGATGAATACGATTTTTGATTTTGCCAAATCCTGCGTCGCACGGTTCGTTTCTTCGAGTGACACAAAACTGACGCCGTTCGTTTTGTAGCTGGCCATCAATGTCTCCGACTCGTCCTTCGTTCCGCCGTGGTCGGTGTAAATGTTCATCATGCGACCACGCGCGCGTTTCTGCCACGCGACAAAATTGTCCGTGTTGCCGTAAAGCGCGTCGAACAGCCACGCCTCCTTGATGGGCACACCGCCGCGATCCACGATGCCCGCCATGACGTGATAGCCACCGCTGTGGCCGGACAAGATGACGTTGCCGATTTGCGGAGGCCGGCGTTCCGAATTTTCCAGCGCGCCACTCGCCCGCAATTTCTCCATCGCCTCGGTCATGAAAACCTTGAAGCCGTTCGTGTCCTCCAGCTTTCCGCCGAAAGAATCCGGCGCGTTGTGCGGCCCTTCCGGTACGATGAGGATTGCGTTCTTGCCGCTGTCGCAGAACTGCCGCACCAGATTGAACTGCTCCAGCGTTCCGGCGACCGTGTTGTTCCAGCCGTGGAAGTGGATGACAAAATCCACCTCGTCAGTCGTGCGAAAATCTTTCGGGATGAACAGCGCCACGGTGCTGTCGGAGTAATGTTCAGCGGCGGAATAATTTTTTCCGTCGCGCGTGCGACCCTCGGCGCGGGCCGGATGCGGGAAGGGCGCAGTGGAGAATGACCCGACGAGCAGTTTCCCGAAAGCGGCGTAATTGGTCTGCCAAGATTCGTCGGCCCGCCCGATGAGGGCGACAAGGGTGAGCACTATGGCACAACGAAATTTCCACCCGCCGGTTTGAAACGTGGTTGGTTTCACACGGGCAAATCTCTCGCCCGGATTTCCACCTGTCGAGATAAATGTTGCGCGGTCGGTTGCCTGGCCCGATTTGTTGGCGGTCGTTGACAGACAGGCTTTGTTTGCTAGCTTGCCCGCAACGCACAACATCCATTTGCATGATCATCGGCGTTCCCAAAGAAATCAAAGAGCAGGAGTATCGCGTGGCCTTGCTGCCCAGCGGCGCGTATCAACTCATCAAACGCGGGCATCAAGTCGTGGTCGAGCGCGGCGTGGGCTTCGGCGCGGGTTATGGCGATGCGGAATATGAAGCGGCCGGCGCAAAACTCGTGACGCCGCACGCGGATGTTTTTGCAGTGGCGGATTTGATTGTCAAAGTGAAGGAGCCGCTGCCGGAGGAATTCCCCTTGCTGAAGCGCGACCAGATTCTTTTCACCTACCTGCACCTCGCCGCGAGCAAACCGCTCACGGAAGCGCTGATGAAATCCGGCGCGACGTGCATCGCTTACGAAACGATTGAAGTGAACCGCCGTCTGCCGTTGCTGGAACCGATGAGCGAAATCGCCGGGCGCATGAGTGTGCTCGTCGGCGGCTATTTTCTGGCGAAACATTTTGGCGGCAGCGGCACGTTGCTCGGCGGCGTCCCGGGAGTTTTGCCGGGAAAAGTCGTCGTGCTGGGCGGCGGCGCGGCGGGGGTGAACGCGGCGCGCATGGCCCAGGGGCTGGGCGCGGACGTAACGATCCTCGAAGTGGACCTGGAGCGGATGCGGTTCCTCGACATCACGCTGCACACGGCGCACACGCTGTATTCGAGCGAATCGCATTTGCAGGAAATTTTGCCGACGGTGGATTTGCTCATCGGTGCGGTGCTGGTGCCGGGGGCGCGAGCGCCAAAACTCATCAGCAGGGAAATGTTGCGCCGGATGCGGCCCGGCAGCGTGCTGGTGGACATCGCGATAGACCAGGGTGGCTGCGCGGAGACCTCGCGCGCCACGACGCATCATGATCCGGTTTATGTCGAGGAGGGAGTGACCCATTATTGCGTGGCGAACATGCCCGGTGCTTATGCTCGCACAGCCACCCAGGCGTTGACGAATGTGACGTATCGCTATCTTGAAATGCTTGCGGACTACGGCGTGGACGAGGCCTGCCAGAAATTTCCCGCACTGACCGGCGGCATCAATGTCCACGCCGGCAAGGTGACGCACAAAGCCGTCGCGGAGGCGCACGGAATGAAGTTGTGATAAGATTGGCCGTGATGTCCGCCATGTTGAACCTGGCCGTTCGCAGAAATTTTTGCCCAAAAATTTCCTCGGCAATTTTTTTGTTTGTCGTGGCCGGCACGATGACGGTTTCCGCCCAGCGCCCGGTGGGAACGGATGTCTCCCATTATCAAGGCAGTATCAACTGGACCAGCGTGAAAAATTCCGGCGTGTCATTCGCCTGGGCCAAGGCGACGGAGAGCACGACCTTCACCGACTCGTTTTTCGCGAGCAATGAAGCGAACGCCAAGGCCGCCGGCGTCCTGATTGGCGCGTATCATTTCGCGCGGCCTAGCTCGCACCCGAACCTTACCGGCGCGAACAGCGCGGACACCGAGGCGAATTATTTTTGGGGCGTCGTCAGCAATTACGTCAAGGGCAGTGGGACGTATCTCGTGCCGATGCTCGACTGGGAAGACACTGGCGCAACCGTCGCCGCCGGCTTCAACGTCACGCAGATGTCGCAGTGGGTGAACCAGTGGTGCAATACCGTCTCCAATCTCGCCCGCGCCAGCGGCGTGACCCTCAAGCCGATTGTTTATACCGGCACCTGGTATTCCAATCCGGCCAACGGCTATCCGGGACTGGATACCACCGTGACCACCTGGCCATCGTGGATCTCCGCCTACAACGGCCAGAATCCGCAGACCGGCGGGCCGTCCTCGTCTTTTCCCTGGTCCACCTGGACCATCTGGCAATACACCGGCAGCAACACGGTGGTCGGCGTGACGCAGGGATACGACATGGACGTGTTCAATGGCAGCGCCGCCGGGCTGGCGTCGCTGGTCATCGGCGGGCTGTCCGCGCCGAATTTCGTTTCGCAACCGATCAATCACCGCGCCGTGGACACCGGCGGCAGCGTCAGTTTTTCGGCGGTGGCCGGCGGCCTGCCGCCGTTGAGCTATCAATGGAATTTGAACGGCATAAAAATTTCCGGCGCCACCAACGCCACGGTCACGATTGCCAGCGTACAGACGACCAACTCCGGCTTCTACTCGCTCATCGTCACCAACGCCTCCGGCAGCGTGACGAGTACGCCGATCTCGTTGCTGGTCTATCCGCCGCAGGTGACAATGTTCGCCGACAATTTCGACGTGAACACGGCGGCGAACTGGATTCAAAATAAAAGTTCCGCCGACACGGCGGCGGTTTTTAGTTTTGATTACGCCACGCTGGGGATTTCCTCCGCTCCCAATTCGACCAACAACTCCACGCGCGGGGTGCAAATGAAATGCAACTTGGTGGTCAGCAACGTCGCCGCGCTCTCGCTCTCGCCGATGAACCAAAATTTTTCCGGCGACTACCGCGTGCATTTCGACGCCTGGATCAACGTGAACGGCCCGTTCCCCGGCGGCGGCATCGGCTCCACGGAATTTCTCACCGCGGGCGTCGGCACCAGTGGCACACGTGCCGAGTGGACGGGCAACGCGTCCGCCGACGGCTTTTATTTTTCCGCGAACGGCGACGGCGGTTCGTCCGACACTGCCACCACGACCGCCGATTACAACGCCTACATCGGCGCGACCGTGCAGGCGGTGGCGACCGGAGATTATTGGGCCGGCCCGGACACCACGGCGCGCGGCAACGGAAATAATTATTACCTCAATGCGTTTCCGAACGGAGCCGCCGCGCCCGCGTCGCAGCAAATTATTTACCCGCAGCAGTCCGGCAATTTGAACCCCGGCACGTTCGGCCTCGCGTGGCATGACGTGATTGTTTCAAAGCGCGGCAGCACGGTGGATTGGGTGGTGGATGGCATCCGCTTCGCCACGATTTCCAACGCGACGTTCACTGCGAACAACGTCTTCGTCGGCTTCTGGGATCCGTTCCCGTCGCTCTCGTCGAACAACGTCATCAACTTCGGTCTCGTGGACAATGTCCGCGTCGAGTCGCCCGCTGTCGCGCCGGTGTTCACCTTGCAGCCGTTCGCACAGACGGTGAAGCTGGGAACGAACGTGACGTTCAACTGCGCCGCGAGTGGATTGCCCGCGCCGAATTTTCAATGGTTCTTAAATGGCACGAACATTCCTGGCGCGACGAATTCAACCTACGCACTGGCCTTTGTCGCGCAGACGAACGCGGGAAATTATTCCGTCGTGGCCAGCAACTTCATGGCGTCCATCCCCAGCACCGACGCCGCGCTCACGCTGGCCGCGCCTGCGGCCGCGCAGTTCTCTTCCATCAGCGTGATTGGCGGCGCGTTGCAGATCGGTTTCACGGGCGATGCCTTCTGGACTTATACCGTCGAAACTTCCACGAACCTCGTGGACTGGAGCGCGCTCACGAATCTCACCAGCGCAAACGGACTGTTCAACCTCACCGCCGGCTCGATCACCAACAGCCCGCAGGAGTTCTACCGCGCCCGCGTCGGGCCGTGATTTCACGTCACGGCCGCCTCGGTGAGGATCAGGTCGCCATTTTTCCCATCGAGCAACGCCCGCGCACCGCAGGGAAGCGTCGCGTTGAAATCCACATGGCCGAACGGCAGCCCCGTCACCACCGGCACGCGGAGCGACGCCAGCCGTTCCTTCATCACGTCCGCCGCGCTTTGGCGATACTCGCCGTCTGGTTTGGCCGCTGGATCGTCACAATCCTTGTTCACGCCCACCGCCACGCCCGCGACCTGCTGCAAAATTCCCGCGTTCAATAACTGCGTCAGCATCCGATCCAGCCGGTACGGCTTCTCGCCAACGTCTTCAAAAAATAAAATTTTCCCTTTGAAGGACGGTTGAAACGGCGTGCCGAGACTTGCGCAGATCAGCGACAGGTTGCCGCCGATCAGACGGCCCTCCGCGATTCCGCCGCGTATAACCGAAACCGTCTTTGCCGTGTAGTCGGCACAAATGCTCCCCGCCGGGGCCGCCTCCATGACGGTGCGGAAAAAGGAGCGGCGCGTGAATTCGGGAGTTTTCGGGTTGCTCAGTTCCGAGTTCCACATGGGCGCATGGATGGAGATCAGATTTATTTTTTTCGCCAGTGCGAAGTGCAACGAGGTGAGGTCGCTGTAGCCGGAAAGAATTTTGGGATGCCGCCGGATGATTTCGTAATCCAGCCGGTCAAGCAGCCGCGCCGCACCGTAGCCGCCGCGCAGACAAACGATGGCCTGCACTTTTTTGTCGGTGAACATCGCCATCAAATCCGCCGCCCGTTCGCGGTCGCCGCCGGCGAGAAAGCCGTGCCGCGCGCGGACATTTTTTCCGAGCTTCGGCCGGAAGCCGAATTGTTCCAGCGCGGCGACTGCGCGATCCACGGCCTGGGGATCCGGCGGCGGGCTGGCAGGCGCGATGAGGCCGACGGTGTCACCAAATTCCAGCCGCTCCGGTTTGAGCAATGGACGGCGCGCAGACATCTTTTTCATGCCCGTGCAATTAAGGTGTGCGCGCCTTGAAAGCAAGGCTGATCCCAAGTCCGGCTGGCGGTGTTTTTTGTTTGGACAAGCCGGCAAATTCTCAGGAAAGTCGCAGGACGCTTTTAGTTGAAACCAAAAACCTATGCCTGCCAACCCAACCACTGCCGCCAACCCGCCCGCCGCCCAGCGCCTGATGTCGCTCGACGCGCTGCGCGGCTTCGACATGTTCTGGATTCTCGGTGCCGACTCGTTCGTGTATGCGCTGCACGGGATGAGCCAGACCGCGCCGACGAAATTTCTGGCGACGCAGCTGGATCATGCCGAGTGGGAGGGCTTTTATTTTTACGACCTTATTTTTCCGCTGTTCGTTTTCATGATGGGCGTCTCGACGGTTTTTTCGCTGACTAAAATCATCGGGCGCGAAGGCCGCACCGCTGCGGTGAAGCGCGTGCTGCGGCGGGGAATCCTGCTGTTCATCGTCGCGTTGATTTATTCCGGCGGCTTCACGAATCCCTGGCCGGACATGCGGTTGCTGGGCGTGCTGAACCGCATTTCGCTCTGTTACACGGCGGGCGCGCTGCTCTTTATTTGCTTTCGGACGCGCACGCTGGTGGCCATGGCGGTGGCGTTGCTGCTCGGGTATTGGGCGTTGCTGGCGTGGACGCCGATGCGCGACATCCACCTGGAAAAGGAGCATCTCGCCGCGCTTGCAGAAAACGGGGCGGACTACAAGCTCGCCGGCCAGTTTCGCGCCGCCGACAATCCCTCGGCGAAAAATCCCTCAGCGATCAAGGACAGCCCGGTCTGGGCCGCCGCGAACAAAATGTATTTCGACACGACCAACCGCGTCACCGGGAAATATGAAATGGGCTACAACGTGGCGAACCATTTCGACTTCGGGCATTTGCCCGCGCGGAAATATGACCTGTTCTGGGATCCCGAGGGGATTCTTAGCACGCTGCCCGCGATCGTCACCGCGCTGCTGGGAATTTTTGCCGGACTGTTGTTGCAGAGTTCCAATTACTGCGACAAGTGGAAGGTGATTTATCTCGTG
The DNA here is from genome assembly GCA_025363535.1 of Verrucomicrobiota bacterium. GTDB lineage: Bacteria > Verrucomicrobiota > Verrucomicrobiia > Limisphaerales > CAIQOK01 > CAIQOK01. The sequence goes on from JANYDP010000566.1 coordinate 13,682, forward strand.
TCGTTTGGCGTGGGCGGCGTGCTGCTGGGTTTTCTTTGGGGTTTGGAATTTCCGGTGATTAAAAAAATCTGGACGTCGTCGTACGTGCTGGTGGCTGGCGGTTTCAGCGCGCTGCTGCTCGGTGCGTTTTACTGGATAGTGGACGTGAAACAATGGCGGGCCTGGTGCCAGCCGTTCGTGTGGATCGGGATGAATCCGATCACGCTTTATCTCGCGAGCAATTTCATGGGCGGCCTCGGCTTCGAGAAACTGGCCCGCCGCCTCGCGGCCGGGCCGGTCAAAAGTTTTTTTGATGCACACGTTGCCCAAGGTTGCGGCGAACTGGTGATCTCCTTGGTCGGCGTGCTGCTTTTCGTGGCGTTCGCGCGCTTCCTGCATCAGTGCAAAATCTTTCTCCGGCTCTAGGGAGACGCTGATTTAATCGGTTGGCTTCTGATTTTTGGCGACGGCGCGGTGTGAGGCTTCTATCCTTGAGGCATGACGCACCAGACCACGTTTGCCCATGCCGAGTTCGCCGCCAAAAAGAAGACTACCTGCCGCGAAGGGTTCCTCGCCAAGATGGAAGACGCCGTCCCATGGGCCAAGCTTCTGGCTGTCATCGAACCGCATTATCCCAAAGGCCAACGCGGCCGTCCGCCCATCGGCTTGGAGCGAATGCTCCGCATCTATTTTCTCCAGCAATGGTGTGGCCTCGCCGACGAGGCCCTCGAAGACGCGCTCTACGACAGCCAAGCCCTGCGCGCCTTTGCGCGCATCGACCTGCAAGCCGAGGGTGTGCCTGACGCCACCACGCTGTTGAACTTCCGACATCTGCTCGAAACGCATGACCTGTGCAAAGGTCTCTTCACCGCCATCAACGCCGACCTTGCCGCGCGCGGGCTGCTCCTGCGGGAAGGCACGCTGGTGGACGCCACGCTCATCGCCGACCCATCCTCGACCAAGAATGCGAAGCGCGAACGTGACCCCGAAATGCACCAAGTCAAGAAAGGCCACCAATGGTATTTCGGGATGAAGGCGCACCTCGGCGTGGATCGGGACAGCAAGCTGGTGCATACCGTCGTGGTGACTGCAGCCAACGTGGCCGACGTGACGAAGACGGCGGAACTGTTGCACGGCGAGGAAACGCAAGTGCATGCCGATGCGGGTTACACCGGCGTGGCGAAGCGGGCGGAGATCGTGGCGTTGGCGCGGAAGATTGACTGGCAGGTGGCGAG
>JANYDP010000568.1 GCA_025363535.1 Verrucomicrobiota bacterium
CGGCGTATAGAACCGGCCTTCGGCGGTGGTTTCAAAACGCGTGAGCCGCAAACCAACGAAGGCCAGGGGCACGCCCAGCAGCACACCGCCGCCAAAGCCCAGCAACACTTTCGGATGCTCCAATCCGATAAAGACAAACAACGCGCTGATCAAGCTGAAGATGACAATACGAAGGATCAGACGCTTGGGCTGCAACGGCTGCCGCCCAATGTTGCGACGCACGCGACGATACATTCCCCAGATCACGAGGGAGGTCATCAGGACGGGAGCAAGATGGTTTGGAGAGACGGGCATATTAATGAGTATGTTCAACGACTGTTTGTTTTTTCTGAGCCACCCACGCCTTGATGCGCGCTTCCAGCACATCGAGCGGAATCGCCCCGTTGCCGAGGACTTGATCGTGAAACTGCCGCACATCGAACTTGTCGCCGAGTTCGCGCGTGGCGTAGTTGCGCAGCTCGCGAATCTTCAACTGGCCGATCTTGTAGGCGAGCGCCTGGCCGGGCCAGACGATGTAGCGATCCACCTCCACCACGATTTCGTGTTCGCTCTTGCCGGTGTTGGTGATGAAATAATCAATCGCCTGCTGCCGCGTCCAGCCGAGCGAATGCATCCCCGTGTCCACTACGAGCCGGATCGCCCGCCAGATTTCAAACGTGAGCTGGCCATACTTCGTGTAGGCATCCTGATAGAATCCCATCTCCGTGCCGAGACTTTCTGAATAAAGCCCCCAGCCCTCAATAAACGCCGTATAGCTGCCGTGCTTGCGAAACTCCGGCGCGTCTTCCATTTCCTGCGACAGCGCGATTTGCAAGTGATGGCCCGGCACGGATTCGTGAAGCGTGAGCGCCTCCATCTCCCACTTCGCCCGCGTGTCGAGCGCGTAGATGTTCGCGAAAAAATTTCCCGCACGTCCCGCCGCCGGTGAGCCGGGCTGATAGTAGGCGCTTGTCTGCGACTTGGCCGCATAAGCCGGGATCGGCTGCACTCCATAAGTCAGGCGCGGCAGCTTGCCGAACAGATTTGGCAACTGCGGATCAACGCGCTTGGCGATGTCGCGGTAGCCCGTCAGCAAATCGTCCGCGTTGGTATAATAAAATACCGAGTTCGTGCGGACGAACTTTGCGAAGTCCGCGAAGCTGCCCTTGAATCCAGTCGAGGCGATGACCTTGTCCATCTCCGCGCGAATCCGTTTCACCTCGGACAAGCCAAGATCGTGAATCTGCTGCGGTGCCAGCGTGGTAGTAGTTTGTTCGCGCACTTTGTAGGCGTACCACGAGCGCCCCTTGGGCAGTTCGCTCATGCCGATGCTTTCCCGCGCCCCGGGAAGATAGGTCTTCACCAAAAACTCCTTCAACTTCGCGAAGGCGGGAATCACTTTTTCCTTCAACGCCGTGGCGGCTTCCTTGCGCAGACGCGCGCGTTCGGCTTCGGAAATTTGCATTGGAAACTCCGTGAACGGTTTCAGCAGCGAGTTTTTTTCAGGATCGGCTTCCAACTGGTTGGCCACCTGATCCGGGACATCGCGCAGCGTGATGCGCGGCGGCGTGATGCCGGCAGCCAGCCCTTTTTGCATCAGGACAATCGTCTGGTCAATCAACACAGGCAGCGCGTTGAGGCGGGCGACAATATTCTCGTAATCTTTCACCGTCGCGCGCGGGGCGATTTCCAAAATCTGCGCGCTGTCCTGCGTCACGCCGCCCATTTGATTCAATTGCAGATACTCGCTGTGAAACGGAATCTCCTCGATGGCCTGTTCGACGCCGCGCTTGAACAGATCGTAGTTCAACTGATCCACGGCGCTCAGATTCGTGCGGTTCAGGGATTGAACGACTTTAAGCGGCGCCTGCAACTCACGCTCGCGCCGCGCAATGGCCTCCGGCGAGAGATCAGTCCAGCGATCATTCAAACCGGGATGGCCCACCTCCGTCGCGAACTCCGGACTTTCGCGCATCGTGTGATCCCAATCCAGCTTGAGCAAAGCGTGAAGGCGTTCGGAGTCGGCGCGTTGGTCGGCGGCGAGCTGCTCGCAATCGCGTTCAAAGGCGGTTTTATCCGGCGCAGCCTGCGCGAGAACGATGCCAACAAACAGGACAAGGCAGACAGTGGTTCCAAATTTCATCGCCGCCCAAACTGCATTAACGGCCGGACGCACGAAAGGAAAAAGGTGTCGCCTGTAATGCCCTTGCAAGTCCGTTGGTCGCCTGCTAAATCCTGGCGCGATTTTAATGGCCAAAAAAATTTCCAGTTTCAGCAACGCGCTGCGCAAGGCGAAGACTGAGGAGGAAATCAAATACGCTTACGCCGCGCATTTTGACCTCCATTACGGCACTGAGTTCCGCCACGACCTATACTCGCCGGAAATCTTTTTTGAATTCAAATTCTCCCGCAGCCTCCAGAAGCGCGAGGCCCGCGCTGCCGTGCTGGCGCAGGTGATGTATTACGTCCGCCGCCTGCGGCTGGGTTACGCAGATAAGATTGTCCCGCCGGTGATCTGCATCGCCGACGCCGACCAGGCGCTCTTCACCGAAACGCATCGTTGGAAACGATTTTACAGCAACGAAACGAAATACGACTGGGAACTCGCGCCCAGCCAGCCGGACGAAAAGCTCATTGCCGACATTGCAGCGGCGGCGGAGACGGAAGCCATCAAGGTGTTTGAAGTTCTTGAAGAGGCGGAATACGAGTTGTTCTCACAATGGTTGGAAACACATCGGAGAAAACAACCGGAGTTAGACTTTCGGGTCAAGAAGCTCATCACCGAGGACAATTTCGAGGAAGTGTTTGACTACTGGAACAAGTGTTTCGGCGATGCTGTCCGCAACGGCACCAAGTCTTCCCGTTATTTTCTGTGCGACATCCAGCAGGGCCGTTCGATTTATGATC
>JANYDP010000601.1 GCA_025363535.1 Verrucomicrobiota bacterium
CTTCAGCAGCTCGGGAAATTCGTGGCCGGTTTCGATGTTGAGAAACGGCATTGGAATGTCCGATGGCCGGAAAGCTTTTTCCGCGAGGCGCAGGATGCAGATGGAATCCTTGCCGCCGGAGAAGAGCAGAACCGGGCGCTCAAATTCCGCCGCCACTTCGCGCAGAACGTGAATCGCCTCGGTTTCGAGATACTGCAAATGGTCTAAATGATAGCTCGTCATATTTTTGTCCGCAGATTCACGCAGATTTCCGCAGATGCAGAAAAAATCTGCGTCCATCTGCGAAATCTGCGGTTAAAATCAGTGTTGCTTGGCCACCTCTCCGCCCCACGCCGCGTGGAGACCGCACTCGCGTTTTTCGTCGGCTTTGGCGGGATCAAAGTAATCCCACTCGTTCGGCAGGTTGTGCTGTTTGAGATAGGCTTCCATCTCGCCGTCGCTCCAGTAGAACACGGGACTGACCTTGATGGTGTTGAAATTTTTGTCCTCGACGACGATGTCGAGGCCGGCGCGATTTGGATTCTGCACCTTGCGCAACGCGGTGAGCCAGATGGTGGGCGCGAGTTCCTTCATGCCTCGCATGAATGGTTCGAGTTTCATCACGGCGCTGAATTCCTTGATGCGCGCTTCGTTTTCTGGCGTTGGGTCAGGCGCACCGCCGTAAGCGGCGTCGTAATGCGCGGCAGTGACTTTCGGCACGAACGCCTTCACGTTCAGCTTGAGTTGTTTCTTCAATGCTTCAGCGTGCTTGTAGGTCGCGGGGCGATTGTAGCCGTGGTCGGCCCACAACACTTGGATGTCCGACTGCGCTTGCGTGGCGAGATGCAGGATGACCGCTTCATAGGGACGATAGTTCGTCGAGACGATGGCGCGGCCATTTGCTTGTGCGATGGCCCACTTCACGATGTCGAGCGGCGATTTGTTTCGCAACTCGGCATTGGCTTTCGAGATTTGTTCGGGTGTCATGCGATTAAAATTCAAAATTGTGTGACGTCATTGCGCCATCTCATTAACACCGGGCTTCAGCCCGGTGACAAGGTGCGAGCGATGGCTCAGCCGTTTCAACGGCTTCACATTGGCGCGCGGGAAACGGTTGAAACCGTTCCCCTCATTCGCCGCGCCGACCACCCGGCTGAAGCCGGGTGTTAATGAGACTTGTGAAACCGGGCGACCCGAGCCGCGCGCGAGCGGAGCGCGGCGTTCACGCCGCTTCAACATGCGATTCGAAAGCGGGCCTGAAATTCCCTGCGCCATTCCGCAATGGACGTGGAAGCGGGCTGAAGCCCGCGCTCCGTCGCACGACGACACGCGGACGAACGCGGACTTGTCCTGCAACTCGGCGTTGGCTTTGGTGATTTGGTCGGGGGTCATGTGCAATAAAAAGTCAGCGATTGGAACTAATCCACTCGATCAAATTCTTTTTTGACCTTGCTCCTGTGAACTGCCCTTTGACCTGACCATTGTTGAATAAAACAAAAGTTGGAACCGCGGATACACGGAAATTTGCCGCAAGAGCATTATTGGCGGCGGCATCAACCTTCACAATTTTCAACTCGCTTTGTTCAATGGCTAGTTCTTCCAGAACCGGCATCATCATGCGGCATGGCGCGCAGCCATCCGTGTAAAAGTCCACGAGGACAACGCCCGTTTGCTTTATGACTTCTGCATCAAAATCATTTTCATCAACTATCGTTTTCATCGTTTAGTCTTTAGTGGCTGCTTGCTCGTTCAACAACACGCGGTCGCACCAGTCGCCGAAGCGTTCGTTGGCGTTGCGTTCCTCCGCGAAACGTGCGAGCACGGGGCGCAGTTCGGAATTGGCTTTGGAAACTTCAAAGACAGTCATCATTTTTCAAATTTTACTTCGACGTAATCGCCGGGGCGGATGGTTTCCAACGCGGCGCGAATTTTTGGGGCTAGCCTGCTTATGATTAGCCAGCGGTTGGTCGGCAAAACAAGGATCGCAATTTTCCTGCCGACAAGGTTCTGCTGGTATTTCCACTGCTGGTCGGAAGTCACGATGGCCTCAAACTGTTCCTCGGCGGCGCGGATAAGGTTGCCGTTCTCCAGTTCGCCCCAGCCCATTTGCTCCGCTGTTGAAATATCATGGCCGGGCAGTTCCTTCCGCAACGGGCGCGGCACGCATTTGTCGAAGACAATCTTCATGCCGCGACCGGGATCCGGGCGGAAACAGTGATTTTTTCCCGGGCGTATTCAAGCACGGCGACCACCTTTTCCCTCGAAATCTCGAACGCATCGACATACTCATCCAGACTGACGCCGTCCTCCAGATTTTCAAACAGGCTGTCAATCGGCAGGCGCGTCTTGTAAAAACACGGCGTGCCGCTCATGCGACCGGGGTTGATCCAGATCAACGGATTTTTTTCATCGGGCAATAACGTGTCTGTATTCATGCGCTAAAATTACCATAATCAATTTCAGTTTGCAGCAACCGCCTGTTCCTTCAAAAACACCCTATCGCACCAGTCGCCGAAACGTTCGCTGGCGTTGCGCTCCTTCGCGAAGCGTGCGAGGACGGGACGCAATTCATTTTCCATGTCGGGGTCTTTCACCACGTCGCGCCAGATGCGGTTGAGGCGCGTGCCGGAGGCGTTGCCGCCGAGCCAGACTTGATAGCGGCCCGGCGCTTTGCCGACGAATGCGATCTCCGCGATATAGGGCCGCGCGCAACCGTTCGGGCAGCCGGTGGAGCGGATGATGATCTCCTCGCTGCCGAGGCCGAGGTCGGCGCAAACTTTCTCGATGCGATCAATCAAGCCCGGCAGGTAACGCTCGGATTCCGCGAGGCCGAGTCCGCAGGTCGGCAACGACGGGCAGGCCATCGAAGCAGCGTGCAACACGCTCGCCTGATTTTCCGTCTTCACGGCGGCGGCGTTGAGCAGCGCGGTGATGGCGGCTTTGTCGGCGTCACTCACGTTGGCGAGGATGACGTTTTGATTCGCGCTCAAACGGAATTCGATGTGTGGAAATTTTTCCGCGACCTCCCGCAAAGCGGTTTTCTGCGCGTCCTTCACGCGGCCCATGTTGACGAACAGGCCGAGAAACCACGAGCCGTCCACGGCTTTGCGCCAGCCGAGCAAGTCCTGCATCGTGGTGAACTGATACGGTTTGTTCGGTGCAAGGTTGATTCCAGCGCGACGATTGACTTCGTCCTGCATGAATTTCACGCCGCGTTCGGCGACGACGTATTTAAGGCGCGCGTGTTTGCGGTCGGTGCGGTCGCCGAAATCGCGATGAATCGTGAGCACGGCCTTCGCCACATCCACGACTTTGTCCGGCGTGAAGAAGCCGA
>JANYDP010000075.1 GCA_025363535.1 Verrucomicrobiota bacterium
GTGCCAGGTGGAATCGGGCTGACCGCGTGGCTGAACCAGACTTATTCCAAATCGGAAATCGGAAATCAGAAATCGGAAATCCTGGGCGGCGCGGAGGGGATGTTGCGAGGATTTGAATCCATCTTCGGGGATGCAAAACGAGTTCACATCATCGTTTCGGAAGAAGCGGCCACATATCGCCCGGAAATGGAATGGCTCGCCCAACAGCTTGGCCCCCGCTTCACGGTTCACGACTCACGTTTCATGGACTTCATCGAGGGCAGTGCTGTCTATCGCTTCTTCGAGTTGTTCGATCTGGCGAAGGTGGCGAACGCAAAGCAGATTTTTGAACTGGCGGCGGAAAAGAAAATCCGCCTGACGCCGCCGCCCAAGCCGGTGTTCGAGGAAAAGATGCTGTTCGCGCTGTTGTGGAACCGCAATCTGCAAAGCTTCTGGCGGCAGGAACTGGGCGAGGGTTTCCTGACGCGGCTCAAGCAGATCATTCCCTACACCTGGCTCGTGGATCCAACTCCCCTGCCCCCGCACGCCGCGATTCCCGAACTGAATCTCACCGACTGGCAGCAGTTAAAAACCCTCTCGCAAAAAAGGCGTGACCTGATCCTCAAGGTTTCCGGCTTTTCGGAACTGGCCTGGGGCGCGCGCGGCGTGTTTCTCGGCAGCGATCTGTCGCAGGAAGATTGGAGCCAAGCGGTGGATGACGCGCTGGCCCGTTTTGAAACTTCGCCCAGCGTCCTGCAAAACTTTCACAAGCCGTCCCTGGTAGATGCCAGTTGGTTTGATTTCGCGAAGAACGAAGTCGTGCCGGTGAAAGGCCGCGCGCGGTTGTGCCCGTATTATTTTGTGGGTGGCGAAGGCGACGCGGCGCGGCCGCAACTCGGCGGCATTTTAGCGACCCTCGTTCCCGCCGATAAGAAAATTGTCCACGGCATGACGGATGCGATTCTCGCGCCGTGTTCCATATGAGCCTGCTCGAATACACTTTTCTCGCCGCGAGTTCACTGTTCGTCATCGTGGATCCGTTCGCGGCGGTGCCCGGATTCATCGCCATGACGCCGAATGAAACCCCGGCGGAGCGCAAGCGCATGGCCCGGCTCGCGTGTCTCATCATGACCGGCGTGCTGCTGGCCTTTGCGTTCGCGGGTAAGTGGATTTTCAAATTTCTCGGCATCACGCTGCCGGCATTTCAAATCGCCGCCAGCATCGTGCTGCTGCTCGTGGCCCTGGACATGTTGCGGGCGCAACGTTCGCGTCTTCAGGAAACGAAGGAAGAAACCGCCGCCGGCGCGGAGAAGCCCGACATCGCCGTAACGCCGCTGGCGATCCCGATGCTGGCCGGGCCAGGCGCGATTTCCACGGTGATTCTGCTGCAATCCCAGGCGAATGATTTGCCACACGGCGTCGCGCTGGCCGGCTGCATTTTCCTCGTGTCATTCGCGAGCTATTGGATTCTGCAGATGGCGGCGCAGGGCGCTCGCTGGCTGAGTCCCATTGCCATGAAGATCAGCACGCGCATCATGGGCCTGTTGCTGGCCGCCGTGGCAATCCAGTTCATGCTCAACGCGCTGAAAAGTTTGAAGGCGGACTGGTTCTGAAATTCACCGCATCCGCCGGAAGGCGTCAGGCGCAACCCCGAAGACGCTTTTGAAGGCGCGGGAAAAATGAAACGCATCGCTGAAACCCGCTTCCTCTGAAACCTGCTTGACCAGCGCACCCGGCTTTTGCAACCGCTCGGCAGCCAGGTTCATTTTAAGCCGCATCAAAAATTGATAGGGACTTTGGTGATCGTAACGCTGGAACAACCGGCAGAGATAGGCGCCATTCAGGTGACATTCCTCCGAGAGTTGGCGCAAAGTTTTCAACCGCTGAAAATGCTGCTGGACATGCTGCCGGGCCTGCTGATAGGTCGTGAACGAAAGCGTCTCCACCCCGCCGACCGGAGCGCGGGATTCGGAAATCTTCAACATCAAACATTCAAGCAGCTTGGCGCACAACTCGGCACTGTGGCGCGAGCCGCGTTGGCCGGTGCGGAGGAGTTCGTCGAAAAGGTTTTGGATTTCGTTAGGCGGAAATATTTGCAGCACGCCACCGGGCGGCAGATGGCAATCACGCAAAAGTTTTCTCGCCGGCCGGCCGGCAAAGTCCACGAAGTATTTCACCGGCGGATCGGCGGGGTCGGCAGCGATGTCCTGCCGGATGCCGGGGCCGTAGGAAAACAGGCGGCCAGGCTGCAATTCATGCGTGCGCCCCTGGAGTTTCACCAATCCCCGGCCGCGGGCGACGTATTCAATCGAATAGAACGGAAACGTGGCCCGGTGAATCACATAGTCCGGCGTGCAATGTTCGCAGCCGCCGCTGATCACGGTCAGCGCCTGCGCCGGGGATGGTTTCAAGTCGAGATAGAACCGCCGCGCGGCGGAAACCTGCGGCGAGAAGAACTCCGGCGTGGTGCCGGGGGGCGGATTTAGTGAAGCATCCGTTCTGACTGCACCGGCCCGCTTCATATAGAAAAGTCAATTATCGTCATGCACCGGCAAACTATCGTCATTTCATTTCTATCACGTCCAGTCTATTTTTACCGAAGCTTTACTGGTGATCAGCACCGCCACTAACAATCAAAGAACAAAAGAAACTAAAATGGAAACAAAACGAGTTGTAGAAAAAGACGCGCCCCTCAAAAAGGATGACCTGCTGGTCATCACCGGCGCCGGGGGGTTCATCGGCGGCAATCTCGCGCTGCACTTCAAGAAAAAGGGTTTCACCAACATCCGCGCCGTGGACAAGAAGCCGGTTTATGAATGGTATCTCCAGGTGCCCGGCGTCGAGAGCCTCTGCCTTGACGTGAGCCAGGAAGCGAATTGCCATCGCGTCTGCGAAGGCGCAGTCGAAGTCTATAACCTCGCCGCCGACATGGGCGGGATGGGCTTCATTGAAAAATTCCGCGTGGAATGTCTGCGCTCCATTCTCATCAACACGCACATGGTTGAAGCCGCTTACAAAGCCGGCGTGCGCCGTTACTTTTATTCCTCATCGGCGTGCGCTTACAACACACTGCTGCAAAAAGACCCGAACGTCCGCGCGTTGAAAGAGTCCGACGCGTATCCTGCGATGGCCGAGCGCGGTTACGGCTGGGAAAAGTTGGTCAGCGAAATGTTTTGCGAGGAATACTGGCACGAACGCGGCATGAAGACGTTCATCGCGCGCTTCCACAACGTCTATGGCCCGAACGGCACCTGGGACGGCGGCCGCGAGAAAGCCCCAGCCGCGATGTGTCGCAAAGTCATCGAGGGGATTGATAAAAAGGATCTGAGCATCAACATCTGGGGCAACGGCGAGCAGACGCGCAGCTTCATGTATATTGACGACTGCGTGAAGGGCATTGACATGATCACGCATTGCGACGAACTCATCGCCACACCGATCAACCTAGGCTCGAGCGAACTGGTGTCCATCAACACCCTCGTCAGCAAGGTGGAAAAAATCGCGAGCGTGAAAATGAAACGCAGTTACAACCTCAATGCGCCGCAGGGCGTGGCCGGCCGCAACTCCGACAACACCTTCATCAAGCAAGTCCTCAAGTGGGAGCCGAACACCACGCTCGATAAAGGGCTCGCTGTCACCTACAAGTGGATCAAAGAGCAGTACAACGCCAAAAAAGCCGGCAAGCGCATCGGCATCGGATGATGTTCGGAGCGTGGCCCGATGAGCCGCAGCGCGTCAGTAGAGATCGGTGTTGCTGCGGGTCACAGACCCGCGCTCCGTTTTTAATTCCATGAAACTTTCGCCCGTCGAAAAATTTCTCGGCTCGATTCCCAACCGCCTGCAGCTCGCGGGCGGTTGGATTGACCAGCCGTTCGTCTCGTGCTACAACCCCAAACCGCCTGGCTCGATGGTGGTGGTGCAGATCGAACCAAACTTTCGTCCGATGGATCGTTCCGGCATCGCCAGCGGCACGCGCGCCATCGCGATGAAATTGTGGAAAGGCAAACTCCCCAACCGCCCGCCGGCGGAATTGGTGCGCGAGCTTTACGACGCGGAGAACCAGGGCAAGTCCGCGCCGAGCGGTTCGCAGGACATGATCGGTCTCGTCTATCCCGGCGTGAACCGGCTGGATTACGATTTCCAAATTCAAGGCGGCGTGTTTCCCACGCACATCGAATCGCTCAATGACGAACGCACGGCGCGCTGGTTGGAAAAAGTTTTGCATCTCATGCCGGTCGAGCCGCG
>JANYDP010000079.1 GCA_025363535.1 Verrucomicrobiota bacterium
CACAGGAGGCGCGCGACGGAGGCATTCACGACACTTTGGCTTATCTGGATGACGAACTGGCCAATGGGTTGCGCTTGGTCAATGAGGGAGTTGAGCTACCAATCAGTCCGTTCGAGAGTTTGCATTATGATTGGGTTTCGCGCCGCGAAGGTGATTCGTGGCCTGATGAAAGAAAAAAAGTGTGAACCCGACCGGTCCCATCCTGCGCGAGGCTGTGTGAAAAGTGTCGGCGCAAAATTCGGTAACGATCGCATTTTCGTTCAGGGGAACTTTGCTGAAATGAGCAGGCGGATTCAATGCTCCGAAAATGAGTTTTCACACAGCCTCGCGCTGCCGCCCAGCGAAGCGATGGCAATTTGATCGCGACGTGCAACTTTTTACGAACTCGTGTAATATCTCAGCCATGAACCCGATGAAGCTTGTTTTGATTCTAACGCTCGCGCTTTTTGCGTCTTCCTCCTCCCAGGCTGGGATCAATATTTTTGAAACGGACATCTGCGTTTATGGCGGCACGTCGGGCGGCGTCGCGGCGGCGGTCGCCGCCGCGCGGCTCGGCAAATCCGTGGCGCTCGTCTCGCTCAACAACCATGTCGGCGGCATGACCGCCAGCGGCCTGGGCGTCACCGACATCGGGCCGGGCAACGACACCAGCTATGTCGGCGGCATTTCGCGCGAGTTCTATAAACGAGTCGGCGCGGCGTACAGCTCGACGAATCTCGTGATCTGGTTTGAGCCGCACGTCGCGGAAACGGTTTTCACGCAGATGCTGACCGAAGCGGGCGTGACGCTTTACACGAACCAACTCCTCGCGTCCGTCACGATGACGAACCAGCGCATCGCCCAGATGACCATGCAGGACGGCACGGTTTTTCGCGCGAAGGAATTCATTGATACAACTTACGAAGGCGATTTGATGGCGGCGGCGGGAGTCACGTTTACCTGGGGTCGCGAAGGCACGAACACTTACAACGAATCCCTCGCCGGCATCCGCTCGGTGGGCGGCACCTACAACTACGATCCTTACGTGACACCGGGAAATCCCGCCAGCGGCCTGCTGCCACTGGTAAACACCAACACCGGCGGCAACATCGGCGACGGCGACAAACGACTTCAGTCTTACAACTTTCGTTTGTGCCTCACGCAAAACGCGACCAATAAAATCGCCATCACCGCGCCGACGAATTATTCCGAAGCCAATTACGAACTGGTACGCCGCTACCTCGCCGCGCGCGTGGCGGCGAGCGCCTCGACCGCGTTGAACCAGTTGATTGACGTGCAGACGATCATTCCGAACGGCAAGACGGACATCAATGCGAACGGCGAACTTTCCACGGACTACGTCGGCTACAATCACACCTGGGCGACGAACACCTACGCCGGACGCGAAGTGATCCGCAAGGCGCACGAGAATTACATCCGCGGCCTGCTGTATTTTTACGCAACCAGTCCGAATGTTCCCGCCGCACTCAACACCGAGGCGCAATCGTGGGGTCTCGCGAAGGATGAGTTTACCGACACCGGCGGGTGGCCGTGGCAGATTTACGTCCGCGAAGCGCGGCGCATGGTTAGCGATTACGTGATGACGCAGTCAAACTGCGAGGCGCGCGTCACCGCGCCGGATGGAATTTGTCTCGCGCGCTACAACATTGACTCACATGGCGTGCAGCGGCTGGCGTCGGGAAATTTTTCACGCTGGGAAGGCAGCATCGGCGGCACGCCGCCCTACCCTTACCCGATCAGCTATCGCTCGATCATTCCGCGCGCCGGCGAGTGTCAGAATGTGTTCAGCACCTTCGCGCTGTCGGCGAGCCATGTGGCGTTCGCGTCATGCCGGATGGAGCCGGTGTTCATGATGGCGAGCCAGAGTGCGGGCACGGCGGCGGCGTTTGCAATTGATGACAACGTGGCCGTGCAGAATTTGAATTACTCCAAGCTCGCCGCACAACTACGGGCGGACGGCCAGTTGCTCGACTGGTCAGCGGCCACGGCTTCGACCAACGGAATCATTCTCGATCAAGGCGGCCCCGGCACCGCGAACTCAGGAGGCTGGGTCGCGGGCGCGAACGCCGGTGGCTGGAACGGTGATTACTGGCTCGACCAGTCCACCGGCAAAGGCACGAAGTGGATGAGCTACACGCCGACGTTGCCGACCAACGGCACGTACGAAGTTTATGCGTGGTGGGTGGAAGCATCGAACCGCGCGACGAACACGCCTTACGACATCATTCACGCGGCGGGAACCACCCGCATCCTTGTGAATCAAAAAGTGGCGAGCGGCGGCTGGTTCAAATTGATGACCACGAACTTCAACGCCGGCACGAGCGGCAGCGTCACCATTCGCAACGACAACACGCTAGCCGGAACGTATTGCATTGCTGATGGAATCCGTTTCCTCGCGATTGGCGGCGCGGTGCTACCGCCGCCGGTGCCGACGATTGAAATCGTGGCCAGCGACGCGGTGGCTGGAGAATTCACCACGAACCAGGCGCGGTTCGTTCTCGTCCGCAGCGGCGACACGAATCCGGCGGTCACAATTAATTATTCCGTGAGCGGCACGGCCAACCCGGGCGCGGATTACGGCGCGTTGCCAGGAAGCATCACGTTAAAAGCGGGGGCAACGTCCACAAATATTTTCATCACGCCGATTGCGGATAATTTAGTGGAGGGCGACGAAACGGTGACGCTGCTGCTGCAAGCCTCGGCGAATTATTCGCGCACGTCACTGAGCAGTGCGACGGTCGTGATCCAGGACCGTCCGGTGGATGCCTGGCGCAAGGTAAACTTCACCGCCGGCGAACTGCTGGATCCCAACATCAGCGGCGACGCCGCCGATCCGGATCACGACGGTCTGGTGAACTTGGTGGAATACGCGCTCGGTCTGAATCCCAAGTCGGCGGACGGAAATCCGTTTTCGCCATCCGTGAGCGGCGGGTATTTCACTCTGTCCTACACGCGATCCAAGGCAGCCACCGATGTTGCTGTGGTGGTTGAGCAGTCGGGTGACTTGTTCTCCTGGCAAAGTGGACCAGCGTATCTCCAGCAGGTTGATTGCGTGGACGCCGGAGCCGTGCAGCAGATCACGGTGAGACTGGTCACACCGGTCAACGCGCAGACGAAGTCCTTCGTGAGATTGAAAGTCAGCCGGCTTTAACCCAGTCCCCCCGCTCAATCCGCTTGGCTCCGCTGGAGTCGCGCCTTGATGCGATATTCGGCAGGGGTGGCCTGCGTCAGCCGCTTGAAGACGTGGCAGAAGTACGGCGTATCCCGATAGCCGGAACGCGCGGCAATTTCATCCAATTTCAAATTGCAACTGCGCAACAGAAGTTTGGCGCGATCAATCCGGACGTGCGTCAGGTAGCTGCTGAAGGTCATGTGCCCGTGGGTCTGAAACAGCCGGGAAAGATGATTGGGCGTGACGTCAAAGTGCCGCGCCACCGAATCGCGGGTGATGTCATACTGATAATGATTTTGCAAAAAAACGCAGATGTTTTCCAGGAGGCTGTGCGCCCGGCCGCTGACGACGGCCTCGGACTGCCGGAACAATTTCAGGAGGCACGAGAGCAAAGCCCGGGTCAGGTCGGGGAAAACTTCCGCCGGGCCGCCAGCCGCCTGTAATTCGATCATGGCTTCCAGGATATGCGGCACCGGCCCGGTCAACGGGCGGGGACAGGAAAATTTTTTCGCCGATAGTTGCGCGCTTTTCCGGCTCCGGGCGGTCACGATGCTAATGCCGAGTTGTTTGCGGCCGAAGAGGATTGACATCAACTCCAACCCGGGCTGCCAGGCCGGGAGATTCCAGCAGTTGGCCGCCGCAAACAACGCGTCGCCGGGGCGAAGTTTGACCCGCGCCGTCTGGCCGTTGATCTCCAACTGATTTTCGTAACAGCCGCGCAACGGAATTTCGAGCCGGGGAAAGTTGATGACGTGGGCGTAAAAGGGCGGATCCAGTTGCCGGCCGCAGACAAAAACTTTTTTCACCGGGTTCTGACCCAGTTCCCGCTCCGGCCACCAGCCGGGTGAACACACCGCACGCATGGCGGATGAATGTTACAAAATCACAACAAAAGCAACATCTTTGTCCTGTCGAAAAACCCGGATTTGATGAATTATTCTTTCAGACGCTGCGGGCAGCGGGCAGTATTTGTATTATGAAGGCAGTGTTACAAAAACACGAACGACCTGCGAAAGACGGAGAGTTGTCCGATGGGCTGTTGCCAACGAGCGGGGAAAAGCGCGTCGGCGGCAGCTTGACCGCCGCCTTCACCTTGATCGAACTCCTCGTGGTCATCGCCATCATCGCCATCCTCGCCGCCATGCTGTTGCCGGCGCTGGCCAAGGCCAAATGCAAGGCGCAGACGATCAACTGCGTCAGCAACTTCAAACAGCTTCAAATCTGCTGGGCCATGTATTCCACCGACAACCGGGATCAATTGGTCAACAACTGGAGCTTCAGCAACCAGGATTGCGGCCCGAACGCGTGGGTGACCTCGGGCGGCCAGTTGGGCCTGGGCACCTGGACGGGGAACGCCCGGATTGATCCCAACGACTGGGCGATCACTCACGGCCTCTTGTATGACTTCAACAAAAGCTCCAAGATCTACCACTGTCCCGCCGACCGCTCCACCGTCAACGGTCTCCCCACGGTTCTCCGTTCTCGCAGTGTGGGCATGAGCACCGGCATGAACTGGACCGCCAGTCCCACGATTCCCCCCACCAACAGTTTCACCAAACTCACGAGCATCAACAACCCCGGCCCCAGTGACGCGTCAGTGTTCATTGACGAAGCGGAAAACAGCATTGACAACAACGTCACGGCGACCGCCCCGGGCGTTCCGGGCAATCCACTGGGCGGAACCTATTATTATTGGAACCTGCCGGCCAGCCGTCACTGCGGCAGCTCGGGGGTTTTGGGATTTGCCGATGGTCACGCTGAATCTTGGAGATGGCGCGACCATTGGATTGTGGATAACAACGCGATTCCCGATCCCGGCGGCGGGGCGATTGGCACCGGCTGGAGCAGCCCCAGCGATCCGAAAGACCGGGATTTGCAACGACTCAAACTGTCCGTGCCCGTCTGGCATTAGACTTATTATTTGCCCCCACGCCATACACATCATCTCAACTCAAACTTTGGTTCCCGACACACAACCCAACCCACAGAAAAAGCAGTATGAAAACACTAACTCATAACAACAATCCGATCCCACAGCACTCCGCCCGCCCGGCCCGATGGCCGGCGTTCGTGTGCGCCATCACCACCTTGTTCGCCATCAACGTTCAAGCGCAAGTTCCGGTCTTTAGCAACGTCTGGAACGTCCTCGCCGGCACCATTCCCGGTATTCCGGCCAACAACGGCAACAACTGCCGCGGTATCGCCATCAATCCGGTGACGACCAATGTCCTCTTTTTCAGCAGCACCGGCGGCACTAATCTCGGGGCCAATCACGTCAGCACCATCTCCTTCGGCGGAACTTATCTCGTGGATCTGAACGGCACCGGCGTATCCGGCGGCACCCTCAACACGGAAGGTGTGCGCGTGGCTGATGATGGCACCGTCTATGCCATCAACCTCTCCGGCTCCGCTGCTTCCAGTTTCAAAATTTACAAATGGCCTTCCGACACCGACGATGTGACGGCTCCGATCGCAGTCGAAAACACCGCTGGCAATTCCTTCAAGTGGCGGGTGGGTGATTATTCCGATTTACGCGGCAGCGGTCTGACGACCGAACTCATCGTCTTCGGTAACAGTGCAACCACAACCAACATCATCATCTATCGCCCCACCGACGCCACCTGCGTAACGTTCACCAATTTCCAGATCACTCTACCCGGCGGCCCCGCCAACCTGGGTGGTTCCGGCGTGGCGTTTGAAGGCACCAACAACGCCTTTTGGATTCGCCAAAACGGATCGCAGAACACCCGCCACATTGTTTACAACCCCGCGACGCTCACGGCTGTTTGCGACCGCACGAACACGGTTGACCAGTCGGCCTGCCAAGGTTTGAAATACTACAAGGCGAATGGCGTGGAAATGCTCGCCACGGTGCAAGGCAGCAGCGCACTCAATGGGGTTCAAATCGCCCGAGTATTTCAGATCCCCGTCAGCCCCACCGCCGCGTTAATATCGGTTTTGAGTTCCAATTTGCCTGTGGTTACTGGCAGCCAGAACGGCAACGGCCTCGGCAACGTGGATGCCAAAAACGGCTACTTCATCTTTGGCACGCCCGGTCACGGCATCTCGCTTTTCAAACTGAGCTTCATCACGAACAGTCCCCCGAACATCACCGGCCCCACTGGCGGCGGAACATTTGTGGAAGGTCTGGCCACGAACACCCTCACCGTCACTGTTAGCGGCACCACTCCGTTGCGCTATCAATGGTTCTACACCAACAGCGTCACCACCAACGCCGTGGGTGCCAACACCAACTTCCTCACCTTCAGCCCGGTTCAGTTGACCAATGCGGGCAGTTACTTTGTCATTGTCACCAATGCCTTCGGGGCCGCCACCAGCGGCGTAGTCAACATTGCCGTCCTGCCCAAGGGATTTTCCAATCTCGCCACCCAGCTCTGGACGCTGGCACCCAACAGCTCCGATTATCTGACGGGCGCAGGCACCGACACCCAGCGCGGAATGGCCTATGATCCGATTTATCAACGGCTCGTGCTGGTCAGCCGGGCACCGACCAATGGCGTGCATTTGTTGGACGCCGCCACGGGCGCGGATCAGGATGTCTTGGATGTGTCAGGGATCAGCGGCGGAACATTCACCATGAACATGTGCGGCGTGGCTGATGACGGCGCAGTCTATGTCGGGAATCTCTGCTTGAATTCTGGAGCCGACCTGACCTACCGCATCTATCGCTGGGACGGGGCAACGAATACCGCCGCCCTCAGCCTGGCGTTCACCGGGGATCTCGGCATTGACCGCATCGGCGACACCATGGCCGTGCGCGGGGCGGGCACGAATACGCAAATCCTCTGTGGCTTCCGCAACACCACCAACGCGGTCATCTTCACCACGACCGATGGCCTTAACTTCAGTTACACTCTCGTTGCCATTACCAACATCCCGGCCGGCGCACTGGGACTCAGTGTGGCCTGGGGGTCGGGCAACACGTTCTGGACGAAATCTGATTTCAACCTGCGTCAGGTTTCCTACGACCTCGGCACGGGTGTTGGCAATGTGCTCGCCAGTTATCCGGTGCAGACAACCGAAACCATCGTGGGCGTGGACAATGCCAACGGTTATGCCGCCACCATCGGCACCCGCGAGACGCCGCAAAATCTGGCGATCTATGACATCACCACCGCAGACGGCCCCTCCATCAACACCTTGGTGGATCGGGAATTGTTCGCCGCGAGCAATCCGCCCGGCAACGCCACCGGCTCGGTGGCCATGGATGTCGCCGGTGGCCGCATCTTCGCGCTCGACTCGAACAGCGGCATCCTCGCCCTGACCTATGCAGGCCGGTTGGCCATTGCGAAGGATGGTGCCCAGCAGATCGTGACCTGGCCGACATCGGCCTCGACTTTGCAGTCGTCCACAAATGTGGCCGGGCCGTACCTGAATGTCTCGGGCGCAACCAGCCCGTACACTAACAACGTCGGACCCGTGAAATTTTTCCGGCTGAAACATTGATCGGGAGGTTGACTCACGATGCAACCGGGGCTTCGGCTCCGGTTGCATTTTTTGCAAATGGGAATTAACCGCGCCAGTCACCGACCGCAGCAGCCCTGTCCGATTGCCCGTTTGCATGAGATGCCCTATTTAAATTCGTCGCCATGAACTCGTCTGTCCGATTCAAATTAACCGCCCTCATCACTCTGATGTTGGGGGTATTGTTTAATGGCTACGCGCAAATCCGCGACGGTGGCATTGACCCGGCCAACCTCGGCAAAGGCGTCTGGGTGTTCTCCATGATGGACGCCACCAACAAAGTCGGTGGCCACATCACCAGCGTCACCAATGAGAACAGTCTGATGCTCTTCTACAAAAGCCAGGGCATCCGCTACTTCATCGTGAAGGCCGCCACGAACGACAAACTCTTCGGCGATTGTTACCCCGGCCCGCAGTTCACCAGCAACCTCGTCAACATCGCCCACACCAACGGCATTTTAATTTTCGGCTACAACCGCTCCTACGGCTCGAACATCGTCGGCGAAGTCTCGATTGCCGATTACGTTTTCAATCAAGGTGCGGACGGTTTCGTCTTCGACGCGGAAGCCGAATGGGAGACGGGCCACGCGTGGATCACCAACGGCCCGGCGCAGGCGTGGCAGCT
>JANYDP010000544.1 GCA_025363535.1 Verrucomicrobiota bacterium
GTTTCTGCCGATCTTCAAAATGAATTTTCCCGAAATCGTGGATATCGCGTTGCCGGCGGAAGGCGTGTTCCACAACCTCGTGTTCGTCAGCATCAAGAAGACCTACCCGATGCAGGCCTACAAAATCATGCACGGCCTCTGGGGCATGGGGCAGATGATGTTCACGAAATACATGGTCATCGTGGACGCTGACGTGAACGTGCACAACACCAGCGAAGTGCTGTTCCATCTTACCGCCAACACCGATCCGCAACGCGACAGCATCTTCACCAAAGGCCCGGCCGATGTGCTCGACCATGCCACCAGCGAAATCGCCAGCGGCAGCAAGCTCGGCATTGACGCGACGAAGAAAATTCCCGGCGAAGGTTTCAAACGCGTCTGGCCGCCGCTCATCAAGATGGATGAAGCCACGCGAAAGAAGATTGATTCCTTGTTCAGATAGGTAACCACCGCAACCAAACAACTCTCTAAACATTATGACCAAAGCCAATTTCCTGTTGAAGCTGATTGAACAATCTAAAACCGAAAAGTTCACTTTTTTTTATTAGGTGAACTCAACAGCGATCCGCAAAAAGTTTCAGCGTTTGCGCAAACCTTTGCAGTCGTCGCAACAGGAGCAATGTGGGGATTACTCGGAAGCCTTTCAACAGGATATCTTGACCATACATCCCGAGAGAAGCTCACCGCTGACCTAAAATGGATGAACGAATTGTGCGACTTAGTAGCCATCCAGTTAAGCTCAGGTCACACGGTGTTGCGAATTGTAATTGACGCTGACAATCTATCGCCTGAGGCAATCGTCGGTCGGTGTGCCCTAATCCACGAACGAACGCATCTATTTCGCGAATACGGTCTCACGTTAATGCGCAGCGTTCTTGGTGACGGAAAGCTTGGAACAAGGTAGGCGCTGCGCCAACCTTGGGCTGGTGGCCGCAATCCCTTTGGGATTGTTCGCGCCCAAACGCGATTCGATTTGATCACACCGCCACTCACTCGCACCGTCCGAGAATCCCAACGGGATTCCGTCCCAAAGCCCAGGGTTGCGAGGCACGCGCTACCCTGGGTCAACGGCCCACCAACATTTCCAACTGCAACGCGGTTGCGGCCAAAAACCATTTGTTCGGCATCGCGGCGAATTTGCCGCAACCGCGTTGCGGCTGTTCCCATTTCGCCATGTTCACCCAGCGCATCCGTCAACACGCGCGGCGTGATTTGCCAGGAGATGCCCCAACAGAAGAACATAGGCTGGAACCTCAGCTACCCGCTAAAACTTTTAGGCGTGAAAAATCAAGCTGCGTTTGCCCCGACAAAACCAATTGACAAGATCGCGCGGCTCCATAACATTCCATTGTTCGGGCGGCAGCACGTTTCTTCAGCGGGGTTCCCCACCCCCACCTCCTTGGCGTCTGCTGCCCGAATTTTTCCCCCCGCTGATCCCGGCACAAGAAAGTCCATTACCGTCAACGGAAAGCCGCTACCACATCAACCTCTCAGCCCTCTAATTCCTCGGAACCAACCAAACCGGGCGCATCCAGTTTGTCTGCGCCAACAAACTCGCGGGCAACAACCGCAGGGTGCGCGGCGTCAGGGCTTTTGCACGAACGCCGGATTTGCTTGCCGCCGGAATCGTGCGAAGCATACTCTTTTCCCGTTGGATTTGCGCGAGTAGCTCAATTGGATAGAGCGTCGGTCTCCGAAGCCGAAGGTTGTGGGTTCAATTCCCGCCTCGCGCACCACTTCCGTTCAGCCTTCGCCCCAGATCCCCTTGATGTTCGCCACGCCGGCTTTGGCCTGCTCGGTCGTGAGGCCGGGGCTGAATTCAAAAACCTTGATGTGCTCCGGCTTCACGCACGGCTTGAGCGCGGCGAAATCAATCATGCCCGAACCCGGCGCGCAATGATCGCGACCGGGCGGTTGCACGTCGTGAATATGAAAACCCGCAAGACGGTCGCTGAGCGATTCCAAGTGCATCGCGTGGCGGATGAAGCCAAGGTTCTCCTTGATCTGCGCGTGGCCGGTGTCGTGCCAGTAAACCAGGTTCGGGCTGGCCAGTTCGCGAAACAGAAATTTGTAGTCGCTCTCCAACGGCAACTCCTCCAAGGCCTCGCGGTTTTCGATGCCGAGCTGGATGCCATGGCCTTCGGCGACGGGCAGGATCTGTTTCAGCATTTCGATCACGCGGCTGAAGCAATCTTCCTTCTTGGCATCGCGCTTCTGCTCCAGTTCGGTGCAGAGCTTTTTGTATTTCGGGGTTTCCTTCTCGCCGCGCCCGACCATTTCCACGAGCTTCTCCGTGTAGTTTTTCATCTCGATGCTGCCGCTGTGCAGCACCACGAGGGGCGCTTTCACGCGGAAGGCGAACTCGATGGTCTTAAGCGTGTACTTGAGGGCCAGTTCACGCTCGCGCGGACGCTCGTCCGAAAACTGGTAAAGGTTCGGCGCGGAATTGTTCACGCCCATCGGCAGCGGACAAAAATTGTGCAGCGTGGAAATTTTCATTTCGCCGGCCGCGACGGCGTCGAGGATGCCGGGCAAAAGGCTGATGCGGGTGCCGTGGCTAAGTTCGGCGCACTCGAAGCCCAGCTCGCGGATTTCGCGCAGCATGGCGCGGCCATCCGTGTGGCGGCGGGAATTCCAGCAGGTGGAAAAAGAATACATCGTCGGGTCTGGGCAAAACAAAAGCCGGACGCGGTTATGGTTACGACCGCGTCCGGCCTGGAAAACCAATCTTTTACAAGTCGGCGTAACGGGCGGTCAACATGGCGGAGAACCGCGCCACTTTTTCTTTGCGGCGGCGTTTCTCGCTGGGCTTTTCAAAAGTCCGGCGCTGGCGCACGACTTTGAGCGTGCCTTCGCGGTCAATCTTTTTCTTCAAGCGTCGCAATGCTTTATCAACAGGCTCGCCTTTTTTGAGTTTAATCTCGGTCAAACTAATTCACTTCCTCTCCAGAAGACTCGGGACGCACGGCCTTCATGGCGCGCGGATCCGCTTGAGTCAGGGGCGAGGAGCTTATTTTTTTGGCGGCATAAGTCAACCGGCAAAATCACGATTGTCGCGTAGTTTTCAAAACAGGAAAGTTTTGTAGTTAGCAAAGCAGGAAAGATCAAGCGGGGCGATTGGTGAACAGGAGGGCGGGTTTTTGAGTCGGATCGGGAGCGGCGGCCAGCACGGAGTGATGGCCCGAGGGGTGGAGGCATAAGACGACTTTGGATGCGGGCGGTTTTTCGATGCGGAGGCGGTGGGTGCCGATCGGCACGCGACCATCGCTGCCGACTTTGACGAGGGTGCGGACGCTCCAGACATAATTCCACCACGGGCAACGCGGTGCGGGCCGCAGGACGGAGCGTTTTTCTTTGCGCGCCTGATCCCAGGCTCGTTGGGGTGTCTGGCGCAGTTCACGATGGACTTCTTGGGTGTTGCGATGGGAGCGGAGCGCGTCGATCTGCGGATTGGCACTGGTGATTTCGGTGATGTTTTCACTGGCGAAGAAGGCGGGCAGGCGGCCCTGCCAGTATTGGTGGGCGCGTTCGATTTTACCTTTGGCCTGGGGCGAGGCGTCGAGTTGCCAGAGTTCGCCGATTTGAGCACGTTGCCAGCGGCGGACGGCGGCGTGGACTTTTTTTGGCGGGACGGCATGGGCGAGATGGTTTTCCAAAGCCCAACGGCGGACTTGGGCGCGGTCGAGTTTGAAGTGGTGCAGCCGGAGGGCTTCGGAAGCGGCGAAGCTGTAAGGACAGGGTGGCGAGCAGGCCAGGCGTTTTTTGAGCAGGGCGATGACGGGTTGTGGCCAGGGGGTGGCATGGTTGCCGCCGGAAGTTCCGGGCGTCCAGAGTGGTTGTTGCTTGCGGGTGCGGGCGGTGTTGTAAGCCGTGGCTAGAGCGTAAAGACGACTGGGCGAGAGGCCGAGTTGGTCGGCGGCTTGGTTGGCGTTGAGGAGGCGAGCGCGGAAGCCTTCAAGCACATGGCGGATGAAGGCGGGCGCGTGACGATGAATCAGTTGTTGGTGTTTTTCAAAGACGGGCAGTGTAACCAAGAACTTTCCTGTTTTGCTAACTACATAACTCCTCCTGTTTTGCTCGCACCGCGACAGCCCGACCTGCGCCCGGCGCAGCTAAATCCCGCGAAATAAAACCGCCGACCAGCCGATCGCCCGCGTGTTTAACCTGTCGCCGCCGCCATTGACTTTTAGGCGGGACGGCG
>JANYDP010000143.1 GCA_025363535.1 Verrucomicrobiota bacterium
TGAAGTGGCTCATGCGTTTGCCTTGGCGCGTTTGGAGATCGCGGTGAAAATGGCAACGAGTTCGTTGGCTTCGCCGACCAGCGGTTGAAGCAGGTTTGCGGCAAGAATCTTCTCTTCGAGCAAGAGTTCCAACCAATACAATGTTTCATCCGCCTCTTTTAAACTATCCCCGACTTTGGCGATAAATTCCGCCTTGGATCGCGCGCGAAACGCCTCGCGATAATTTGCCCCGACCGACGTGCCGGAGCGCAAGAGTTGCTTGCCTAAAACCTGAGCCACCGTGCTGTTCTTGGGCAAGGCGCAATAAAGTCGAATGATGCGCCGGGCAAACTGTTTCGTTCGCGCCGGCAGATCCACTTCATCCTTCATAATTCATCCTTCATAATTTGGCTCAGGCGAGTTTCACCGCTTCCTGCGCCAGTTTGAGTTTCGCCAGCTCCTGTTCCGCGTTCAGTCGTTTCGCCACGGGCGTGTCGCTCAGGATTTTTCCATCGCGCAGAATCACGTTGCGCTTGGTGTAGCTGGCGATGTCGAGCTCGTGTGTGACCATGATGATGGTGATGCCTTCGTCGTTGAGCTTTTGAAAAACCCCCATGATCTCGATGCTGGTCTGGCTGTCGAGATTGCCCGTCGGTTCGTCAGCGAGCAGCAGGGCGGGCTGATTCACCAAGGCGCGGGCGATGGCGACGCGCTGCTGTTGGCCGCCGGAAAGCTGGTTGGGATGATGATCCGCGCGTTTGGAAAGACCGACGAGTTCGAGCGATTTCATCGCCCGCTCGTGCTGTTCGCGACGGGAAAGATTCCGGTGCGCGTAGAGCATCGGCAGGACGACGTTGTCCAGCGCCGAGGTGCGCGAGAGGAGGTTGAAACCCTGAAAAATGAAACCGATTTTTTTGTTGCGGATGTCGGCCAGCGCGTCGCGGTTCAGTTGCGAAACGTCAATGCCATCCAGCAAATATTTTCCACCGGTGGGACGATCCAGGCAGCCAAGGGTGTTCATCAGGGTGGATTTACCCGAGCCGCTCGCGCCCATGACGGCGACGAATTCGCCGGGATGAATCCCCAGAGAGATGCCGCGCACGGCGTGGACGTCCACCTCGCCGGTGCGATAAACTTTTTGAATCTCCTGAAGCTGGATGACCGCTTTGGTTTCCATGACGCGAGGTCAGCGACGTTGGAAGCCACCGCCAAATGGGTTCGCGGCGGGCGCGCCGGCGTTGGCGGTGGGTTGCGCCAGTCCGGTGACGATGCGGTCGCCTTCATTCAAGCCTTCCACGAGTTCGGTGACAATGCCGTCGGTGATGCCGATCTTTATTTGGACCGGTTTGGGTTTGGCGGCGCGGTCATCGCTCTTGTTGCCGGTTTCAGCGGGCAAAATGAAAACGGTGCGTTGGTTTTTTTCGCCGCGCGGACGTGGGCCGCCGGGTGAACCGCCACCGCTTCCACCACCGCCATTGTTGCGCGCGGCGCGGGCGGCGGCGTTGGTGCCGGTGGCGACGGGCTTGGCTTCGGGCATCCGAAAGCGCAGGGCCGAGTTGGGAATGGTGAGCGAGTTGGTGCGGTCGGCGATGATGATGGAAACATTGGCGGTCATACCGGGCTTGAGTTTCAAGTCGGCGTTGTTGACGCCGATGACGGCGTCGTACGTCACGACGTTCTGCACGGTGGTCGGGGCGTTGCGGACTTGGACAACCTTGCCGTGAAAGGTGCGGTACGGAAAAGCGTCCACGGTGAAGTTCACGCTCTGGCCTTCGAGGATGCCGCCGACATCGGCTTCGGAAACGTTGGCGTCAATCTGCATCTTGGCGAGGTCGTTCGCGATTTGAAACAGCACCGGCGCGCTGAGGCTGGCGGCGACGGTCTGGCCGACATCCACGTTGCGGGAAATCACCACGCCGTCCACGGGGGAATAAATGGTGGCGCGGGATAGTGTGACCTGGGAGTTTTCGAGCGAGGCCTGCTTGATCTGAACGGACGCCTGCGCCTGGTGGAGGTTCGCCGTGGCGGTGTCGTATTCCGATTCGGAGATGAGTTTGTTTTTGAAAAGTTCGGTCGAGCGCTTCGCCTGGATCTCGGTGAGTTCGAGGTTGGCTTTGGAATTGGCGAGATCGCCCTCGGCCTGGTCGACGGTGGCCTTGAAGGTGGCGGGATCGAGTTCCGCGACGATTTGGCCGGCTTTCACGGGCGAGTTGTAGTCGGCGTATAAACTTTTGATGATGCCGGAAACCTGGCTGCCGACCTGGATGTTGACGACGGGGTTGAGCGTGCCGGTGGCGGTGACGGCCTGCGTCACGTCGCCGCGCGCGACTTCCGCGCTTTGGAAATCGGGCGCCGCATCATCTTCGTGGGTGAAGTGCCACCACGCGGCCCCGCCCAGGGCGGCGAGGAGGACGATGCCGACCACCCATTTCATACCACTGGATTTTTCATTTGCCATAGAAACAAACTGGTTTTGCAACTGCTCAGACCCGAAGTGTAACCCGAAGGTTACTTAAATTAAAAGCGTTATCCCGCCGCCGTCATGGGCGGTGGGGGTGCTTTAACGTCGTTGCGCCAGGGGTGAAATTTGGTTAGGGTCGCGCCATGAATTTTTTGGTCTGGTGGTTCCGCAGTTTGACGCTGGCCCTGCTCTGCGGCGGCCTGAGCGGCTGCCTGCCGTCGGGCCAGGGCGACTTCGAGGAGGAGAAAGAGGCGCACTATCTGGCGGGCCGAAACTGTCTGAACACGATGGATTTTCGGGGGGCGGTCGAGGCCTTCGAGAGTGCGGTGGAAGTGAACCCGCGCTCGGCCTCCGCGCATTTTCAACTGGGTTGTCTGTACGAGGAAAAGGAGCCGCAAAACCCGGCCGCCGCGATTTACCATTACGAACAATTTTTGAAATGGCGGCCCACTTCGGACAAGGCGGAATTCGTCAAGCAGCGGGTGAACAATTGCAAACAGGATCTGGCGAAGGCGGTGATGCCGCTGCCGATTCCGGCCGGGATGCAGCGGGAGTTCGAGAAGCTGGCGGACGACAACAGGCGGCTGCGCGAGGACAACGAAAGTTTGCGGGCGCAACTGGCCGGCCGGAGCCAGGTGTTTCCCACCAATCCGCCCGGACCGAACGTGACGCGTTCCACGCCGAGTCCGCTGCCGGGAAATACCGGTCGGCCACTTTCGCTGGGCGGAGGCCGTCCGACCGCCGCGACCGGCCGGACACACACGGTGCAAGCCGGCGAGACACCGATGGCGATCGCGCGCAAATACGGGGTGAAGCTGGATGATCTGCTGCGGGCGAATCCGGGGCTGGATCCCAAACGGATGCGGGCGGGCAAGACGCTCAATTTGCCGCCCGGTTGAGGAGGGTGGCACGGTGGGCGGCGGAAAAAACTTATTTGAACGAGGAGTTGAAGGGTTGGTCAAACCCCGCGACTGGATTTGGTTTTCAGTTTTTCCAAACGGGCGCGACAAAAAGACGCGTCTTTCGTGGCGGGAGTTTTTTCCCGTGGTTGAATTAACGAAGAATGATTTGACACTGATCCGCTTTATTCAGTAAAAGTTCGTAGATTTACTGTTGGAAGCAACTGCCCTGCAGGTGGGAAAACTAAACTCGACTATGAAAAATATTGCAGCGTCCGTCGGAATGATTGCCTTGGGCACGGCTTGTGTTTCGGCCGCAGATGACTCCTACTCCTACTCCAGCGCCGAAGCCGGGAAGCTCTGGAAAGTCACCGCCAGCCTGCGTGGCTTTTATGACGACAACGTGAACACGGTTTCCAGCGGCACGGGCAACCGGACGAGCACCACGGGTTTCTCCGTCAACCCCGGCTTCAGCCTGAACTGGCAGCGGGATTCCACCACCCTCATGTTTGGTTACCGCTATTCGCTGTTGTATTACGGCGTCAAGCCCGTCAAGAACGTGAGTCACATTGATCAGGACCACATGCTGGATGTGGCGTTGACCCACCTCATCAACGAACGCTATAAATTCAGTGTCTCGGATGGGTTCGTGATCGGGCAGGAGCCGGATACCTTGCGTTCGGGCGATGCGCTCACCACCACACAGCGCATTCCCGGGGATAACATCCGCAACACCGGCGCGCTCGTTTTCAATGCCGAGTTGACACCGCTGTTCGGGGTGGAGGCGGGCTATGAAAATTCACTTTTTGATTACAGCGATCATGGTGCCGCTGTCCGCAGTGTCACGGTTGGTACCAACAGTTTGTTTTTTGTCACGCCCAGCGAATCGGGAACTTCCGACCGCATGGAGCATGCATTGCACTTGGATGGCCGCTGGCAGTGGCGTCCGCAAACCACCGCGATTCTGGGTTATAAATTCCGCATGGTGAACTATACGGGCAATGAAGTGATTGCGATTACTCCGTCGGGGAGCACGCGATATATGAGTAACACCCGGGACAGCCGCACGCATACGGCGGACGTGGGATTGGAACACATCTTCAATCCCGACTTTCAAGCTTCCGCGCGGGTCGGCATTTCGTTCGCAGACTATTACAATGATCCGACCAGTCCGAGCAGTGTCAGCCCCTACGTGGATATCCGAGCCACCTATGGGTATGCGCCGGAAAGCACCATTCAGGCCGGGTTCACCTATGATCGCAACGCCACGGACAGCGTGGGCGGCGTTTCTGCGACCAAGGGTCTTACCACCAGCCAGGAGTCGGCGACACTGTTTGCCTCCATCACCCACCGGATCGTGCCTCGTCTTTTTGGCAGCCTCACGGCACAGTATCAAGATTCCACCTATGTGGGTGGAACCTTGGACAGCCAAAACGAACGGTACCTGTTGCTGGGCTTGAATCTGAGCTACAAGTTCGCCCATTATTTGAGTGCTGAACTGGGTTACGACTATGACAATATCAGTTCCAAGACTGGCCACTCGTATGACCGCAACCGGATTTATCTGGGCGTCAGTGGCAGCTATTGATTGAGACCGATGTTTTACAGGGGCTAGGCTTCACGACTGGCCCCTCTTTTTTTTGACTATATGGATTCACTGAAAATGTCCTCGCCGCAGGAGGCCAAGCTCCACTTTCTGGATTATTGGCGGATCATCCGCATCCGCAAGACGGTCATCCTCGCAGTCTTCCTGCTGGTGGTCATCACTGCCACGGTGGTCACCTTCATCCTGCCCGAAACCTTCGTGGGTACTGCCAGCGTCAATGTCCAGCGGGATGGCACTGACATCCAGGGTTTCAGCGCGAATGGCATTGCTGGATTTGGCGGCATTGATCCGTACTTCATCCAGACGGAGTTCGAGGTCATGCAGTCGCAGGTGATTCTCGGCAAGGTGGTGGACAATCCCAAGCTCAACCTGATGGAAAAGTGGGCCACCAAGTTCCATGGCGGCGAGCCTCTTTCCAAACCGGACACCATTGACCTGCTCAAGCATTTCATTGATCTGCGCCCCGTGCGCAACACCAGCCTGATCGAAATTCGCTTCTTCAGCGACAAGGCGGATGAGGCCGCCGATCTGGCCAATGCGCTGGCCGATGCTTATAGGGAATACCGCTTGAGCCGCAGCACTGAAAAAATGTCGTCCGGCGTCAAGGTCTTCATCAAGCAGATGGAAGAGAAGGAAAAAGAATGGCGCGAGGCCCAGACGGAAGTGGAGCGCCTGCGTGGTGAATTGAAAGTGTCGGATCCCGATCCGGCCAGCACCGGCCCCAGCCCTACCTTCACGAGCGCCGAAGTTTCGCGGCTCATGAGCGAGGTTGCCAGTTTGGAGGGGCAGGCGAAGCAGCTGGAAACGAAATTGGAGATACTCGGCGGCCTGAATAAAAACAAACTGCGGGGTACGATCCAGACGGTCATTGATCAGCCGGACAGCGTTTTGAATACGTTGATCAACGACCTCGACATTGCCGAGCAGAATCTGATGGGCATCGCCAAGACCAAAACCGATGAGCATCCCGATTATGTGAGCGCCGAGAAAGTGGTGAAATCATACAACCTTAAAATTGATGAGCGGGTTGATGCGATCATGACCGGTCTGCAAACGCGTTTGGATTCCGACAAAGCTTTCATCACTAATCAAATCACCAAGCTCGCCCAGGCCCAGCAGAGGGACCGGGATGAAGCCGC
>JANYDP010000167.1 GCA_025363535.1 Verrucomicrobiota bacterium
GCCGGTGCAGCACGCCTGGCGCAATGATGAGCGTGCTGGGCCAGACGACGTTGTCGGAATAGATGGGCCACATCGCCGGCGCAACGTCGGGCAGGCTGCCGCTGGGACGTTGGGCATCGCTGATGTCGCGCATCCATTTGGCGTAGAGCCTGGACATGTCGAAGAGATAAGACTCGCCGCGACATTCTTCGGAACGATCACCGAGCCAGCCTTGGCGTTCGTCACGTTGCGGACAATCCGTGGGAATGCTGCGGTAGTTGCCGCGCGTGCCCCAGGTGATGTTGGTGTAAATGCGGTTGAGCAAATCATTCGATGTGACGAACGCGCCGGCGACGGGCAAATCATCATTCACCACGCGGCCTTCAAGCGAAGCAAGCGTGGGCTTGCCGGGAAAACCGGTGACTTCCACGTAACGAAAGCCGCGATAGGTGAAGCGCGGTTCGTAAACTTCATCTTTGCCACCGCGCAACGTGTAGGCATCCGTGACGCGCGCGCCCCGAAGGTTCGCCATGTAGAGCGTGCCGTCGTCTTTCAAAGTCTCCGCGTGACGCAACTGAACGGTGTCGCCGGATTTCCCGCTGACGTGCAGCCGACACCAACCGACCATGTTCTGCCCCAGGTCGAAGATGAACACGCCGGGCTTTGGTTCGGTGACGGCGATGGGCCTCAGAGTTCCCGTGACGCGGATGGGTTCGGACATTGAGGCAGCGAGCACGCCGGAAGGAACGGCGGCGAGTTGGGCGGGTTGCCAACGAGGTGCATTTGCGGATGGCGTCACCGGTGTTTTTGAAGTCAGCATCACATCGCGTTCACTAATTTTT
Organism: Verrucomicrobiota bacterium; assembly: GCA_025363535.1. Taxonomy (GTDB): domain Bacteria; phylum Verrucomicrobiota; class Verrucomicrobiia; order Limisphaerales; family CAIQOK01; genus CAIQOK01. The sequence continues at coordinate 822 of JANYDP010000167.1, forward strand.
TCATACCCCGACTTGCTCCAATCGCCGAGTTCTTTGCGCGCATCGTATTCTTCACCGTCGTATTCGCTGTTGGAAAGGATCGGGCCATCGAGTGTGAGTTTCCAGGATGGGTCGCTGACAATTTCTTTGACCGAACCGTCGGTGAACTCGATGTGCAAATTCAACAGCAACTTCGGCCAGCCGAAGCTCACCGTGCCCGCATAGACTTTGCTGCGGTCCGCGTAGAAACGTCCGCCGCCCAGGACCGCGCCGATGGCATTCGCGCCGGAGCGGAGCTGCTTCGTGACATCGTGCGTGACGTAGAAAATTGTTTTGTCGTATTGCGCGAGAGCAGGGGAAAGCACTTCGTCGCCGACTTTCGCGCCGTTCAGATAAAGTTCGGAGAGGCCGAGGCCGGAGTAGCTGACGGTGGCGCGTTTGATTTTCTTTTCAACGGCAAACTCTTTTCGCAACCAGCGCGCCGGCTGACGTCGCGATTCAGCAGTGCGCGTTTCACCCCAAGGCTCCATGCCCGCCGGCCCAAGGACTTTTGCGGCGACCCATTTGGAATCGTCGAACGCCAGCGTGTTCCAGCCGGGTTCTTCGGCGGAAGAAACTTTCCACTGCTCGTCCGTCCTGATGATCAGCGGCTCGCCCTCGGTGAATTCAATCGTGAGCGAGGCGATCACGCCCGCCGGCTTCTTGGTGCCGGTGTTGCGACCGGTCAGGCCGAACACATAAGTCTGGCCAGGTTCGAGGCGTGTGGTGACGTCGTTCCATTTCACGGTGCGATGATTGTTGCGCGCGCCGAGATCAAAGAAGTTGATCCAGCCGCGACATTCGTTGTCGCCGGTGTATTGGAACAGGGCGCTGCGAATTTTTCGCCCGGCGGGAAGGGTCACGACGCGGCGGAAATAATTCGTGGCGGGCGCGGCAGACTTGGCTGGCTCGCCTTCCGACGACCAGATCCACGACGTATCGGTGACCAAGTTCGTGGATTCCACACCGTCCTGACCAATCCATTGCGCGTGCCAATCGGCGGGTGAAAGAATCCCCATCGTCCACAACGCGGGCTGGCTCCACGCGGAAACTTTGCCGTCCGCATTCCAGACGCGGACTTTCCAGAAACATTCCGTGCGCGACGCGAGTGGATTGCCCGCATAGCTGACGAGCAGCGACTGGTCGGAGGCAACTTTGCCGCTGTTCCACAAATCGGTTTTGCCTTCACGCAATTTCGCCGCGCTCGTGGCGACGAGGATTTGATAGGCGGTTTGCTTTTGATTGCGCTCCTTGGATTGCAGCATCCAGCTCAAGCGTGGCTGCGTGGCATCAATGCCCTGCGGGTTTGGCAAACTCTCGCAGCGCAAATCAGCCACCGTGAGGGCCGCCATTGCCGTGTGGCACAAAATAAAACAGATCACCAGCAGCATTGAAAACAAGACCGCACCTGGTTTCAAAAGGCCGCGTGAACATCCGTCAGGTTTTGGACTGCGCCAGCCCTCTGGCGCTTTTGCTACGCCACCGCAGAATGACCGCTAAAAA
>JANYDP010000196.1 GCA_025363535.1 Verrucomicrobiota bacterium
CAGCGTTTTGATTTTGCTCTCGTCGTAATTGCTCTTTGCGTTTTCAGCCATAAAAAATTCGTGGCGCAGAAGATGGGAGAAAATGCGCGAGTTTGAAACAGTAAAAATGCCCACAGATCAAAGAAAAAGGGAGTATCACAACATTGAGATTGAATTCTTGGAGAGTTTATCCCATACTGACTGCGTGAAAGTTACCGCCCGAAAAGCCGAAAAAAGCGAAGCCAAGCTGTTGGATCATGCAACTGGCAATCTTTTGCGAGCCATCAAGCAGAAGATGGTTAAAAAACAAGGACGAGTTGACTACGGCAAACTCCGCAAAGATGGTTACAGTGACCGTTTCTTGACACGTCTCGAAGAAGCTTGAGCTTCACTCATTTTTCCGCAACCGCATAAATTCCACAACATTCAAATCCAACAGGGGAGCAGCGCGTTTTGCGAATTTCAAAGTTTCTTGATAGGTCATTCCGCGCGTAAGTTCGCGCACAATTTCCCGAGCGGTCATGCCAGCAGACTTGGCCAATTGAATGGCTGCTGCTAGGTCTGTGTAGCGGAGGATTTCGTCGCTCATGGTGTTTTCTGTTCACCTGTTTCGTCAGTCGTTCCGTTTCCCTCAGGAACAACCAAAAGTTGATAGCCAAGCCACGCCTGTATGCGCTTCAATTCGGCTTCTGTGACAGAGGGTGGAGCTTGCACGAAAATTTTCCGATTTTTTTTAGGATCAAGTATCAAAGTGAAACCATGAGAACCAGTCGGCTCACTCTCGCTTTCATTGCGCGGCTTCACCGGTGGAGTCACCTTATCCCCGTTGGTTTCGTTCGTCGCCGCAGCCGCAGCCATCGTCGTGATTGTTCCGTCTGAACCCAGAAAACCTGCGGTTTTGATGGAGTTTGCAAAAACACGTGCGCAAACACTAGCGGCAGGCTTTGTCAGAGCGAATCGTCGCATAAAGCCGTTTCCGACTATATCGAGATTGATTCGCTTCCCTTGGTGATTCTGCAACAACTCCACATAAGCAGGAATGGCCTGTATCGAGCCGTTCAAAGCCTTATCCTTTGCGTGTTCAGTATCTGGCTTTAAGTAATCGAGGGACTGCTTGGTGAGGGCAGCCCCTTGCAGAGATAAGAGACCGAAAAGCCTCGCCGCTACAATGCGGCGGTAAAAAGATGTTGAGGATGGTCCTGCATATCCGCATCCCTTTGCCACCTCTGCCATTGGCGCAGTTTCCAACGCCTTCTCGTGGACTTCTGTGACTAATTTCAACGCTTCGGCCAAGTCGAACATCGGCAATTCGATTGTATAATCCTTCGGCTCTTGCTTGCCACCCGCCTTTTTATTGCTTGGGTCTAAGTCAGACATAAACACATTTTAGGCGAAACAATAAAACGTGTCAAGCGATTGATTTCCGAATCATTGTTTTATTTTACCCCATTAATCAAACTTCGACAATGGCTAAAAACACTGTATTTATTGCATTTTATGCATATTTACCTACAGGAAATAATATAAAATAAAATAGCGAAATTATCCATTAATCCATTATTGTTTAATCAACTGCCCCCCATTGCGGGACTGGCAAAAGAATCGTTACTCCCATCTAAAAGCGGCGGTGAACGATCCCCACGTTGCTAAACCTTCGGCGGCTCTTCCCCGCGTTCGGCGAACCACTGGCGGAGAAACAGCAAATCCAGCGCGTCCTTTTCGCGGTGCGTCCCGGCCTTCATGCGCCAGAGCAAACGCGGCGAGGCGAACGGAATCGGCACGCCATCCACTTCCCGCACCACCACATCCTTGGCCGCCTCGGCGTATTCAATGCCGCCCGCCGAACGGAGCAAGTCCACCAGGATTTCATCGGCCACGCGGATAACGTTGTATTTCTGAAGTTCGCCGGGCTGAAGCTCGCGTACGGCATTGTCAGGAAGGCTTGAGAGCGCGCCGAAAACCTTGGCTTCATTTTCGGCATCAGCAGCGACCATCAAATCCACATCCATCGTCTGCCGGAGGTAGTTGGCGGCACGAATCGCGAAGCCCCCGATCACAACATACTTCGCGCCTCGAAGGTTTAACTCCCGGCAAAGGTTGCGCAAGTCCTCCACCGTAGGCTCGCGCGATTCTAGCTCGCTGGACGAGTGATCATCTGCCATAGCCATTGATCTGCTTCCTCGTGGGTTTTGAACCGATAGACGCCGCGCGGAACGCGCAGACCGCCCATTGCTTTTTGCCAGGCAACCGACTGAGATTTGTTGCTCGTGACGGTGGAAAGTCCGTTGGGCGTATGCGTCCGCCGCCCGACCACGCGGTCAATCTTTTCCTCAACGTTGATGATCGGTCGTTTCACGATGCCGTGAGTTTAGGCTGGTGCTGCTGGCAAAGCAAGCGGCGGCGGCTCTGGTTTAGCGCCTTCCCGGCGACGCCATCACCCAGCAAATCAGGCACACCACGACAATGTCTGCGGCTAGGACGGCGAACCAAATCCAAGTGTTCACAAGTCCGTGAACAGCCAGCCAGACCAGGGGAAGCGAAATGAAAGCGACCAGCCCGATCAGCGTGGGAAAGGCCGAGGCCCGGGCGAAGTTGATCGTCCAGCCCATCCACTTCTGCCTTTTCGGAACGATGACGCGCGGGTCGGCCTTGCAGTAGTAGATGCTGCCCACCTTCCAGTTCTCCGGCGACTTCCAGAGGGCTTCCAGAGGGCTTCCAGAACTTCGGGATCGCGTTCCGGTTTCATGGGGGGACGGTTCAGACCGTCATGATTTCTTTTTCCTTGCCGGCCAGGTTCGCGTCAATCTTGCCGATGTAGGTATCGGTCATCTTTTGCAATTCTTTTTCCGCCGCTTCCACCTGATCTTCGGTGGTGCCGCTGTCGTGGGCGTGTTTCTTCAATAGATCCATCGTGTCGCGGCGGACATGGCGCACGGCCACGCGACCATCCTCGGCCATCTTCTTGCAGATTTTGACAAACTCCTGGCGGCGTTCCGTGCTCAGTTCGGGAAAGAAAATGCGGATGACCTTGCCCTGGGTGGCGGGTGAGAGGCCAAGGTTGCTTTTTTGAATCGCCTTTTCAATGGCCGGCAAGGTGGTGGCGTCCCACGGCTGGATGGCCAGGGTGCGCGGTTCGGGCGCGGTGATGCCGGCCAGTTCGCGGATGCGCATCGAGGAGCCGTAAACCTCCACGAGGATATTTTCCACCAACCCCGCCGAGGCTTTGCCGGTGCGAACGCCAGCGAATTCGTGCATGACCACCTGCTCGGTCTTCTCCATTTTTTCTTCCGCTTCCAATAAAAAATCATCGAGTGCCATAAGTGCGCAGACACTAGCAAAGCCGGGCGGAAGTGTATAGGGGCAAACTGTGCGGCGGGGAAAATTGAAACCGGCAGCGGCTTGATTTCATAGCCGCTCCTCGGTAGAGGGCTTCATGCTTCAACGTATTTTATTTTGCGGCGTTCTGCCGAGACGCCGCCACAGAGTCAAAAAAGATTTTGGAAGACGAGCCGGAAAAAAAGTTGCCGCGCTGTCCGAAGGTCGGCCCGCTCAACGTATGCATGTAGCCGACTTCCAGTTTGGCGGTGACGATGGTGAGCTGCAAACCACCGCCCGCCGTCAGCCACGTTTGACCGGCCAGGCCGCCGCCCGACAGGCCCGCCGCATCGAACATCAGCAGCGGTTTGACCGAGTACAGATTGGCGTCGTTGATGATGTAATGCGTCGCGGGCTTGATTTCTTCCAGGATGCTTTCCGCCTTCGCCGCCGCTTCCGCATCGCTCAATCCTTGCTGCGTCAAGGTCGCGGCCAACATGCTGGGACCGGTCACGTCAATCTGCCGCCGAAGCAGTTGCTTGAGCGAAGTGGGATTGCCGTTTTCATCTTCGAGGTCGGTGAGTTCGTTGGGGATCAGGGCGCGGGAAAAATAAGGAATGGGCAAGGTCAGGTTCAAGTTCACATGCCAGAAAGAGTCCCCACCGCGCCGGCCGCCCGGAACGGACAATCCGGCCTGGCCTTCGCCGAAGCTGCGCAGGATCGGCCCGACCGGCATGTTCAACAACGTGGTGGACGCCGGACTGTCGTACAAAAATTGTCCGGGCGAATTGCCGCCGAAGAAACGGGACTGCGCCGGAGCGTTGCCCCAGACCTTGCCCGCGCCGGCGACCAGTTCGAGGCCGATGCTTTGATTGTCGGTCAGTGGAATTTCCTTCGCGTAACCGATGCGGCCGGCGAGCCGTTGATAGGCGCCGGCGGAACCGTTCAGCCAGCCGTTGTCCTCCCAAACTGCGGCGCGCAGAAAGCCGTAGAGCGGACGCGGGATGGTGTCGAGCAGCAGGCGGTTGAATTGTTCGTGCGCGGAGGAGCGGGCGATGAGTGGGCCGGATGGTCCTTTTAATTCATCGGTGTTGTAGCGGTAGCCGGTGTCGAGCCCGACGCGGGTGTTATGGGCGAGATGCCACATCAGCCCGCCGCCGCCGAAACCGGCCTGGCGCGTGTGATCGAACCGGCCCAGCGGTTCGCCGGCCCCGGCGTAACCGGCGCGAAAATTAATTTCCTGCAATGCCCGACCGTCCTGTCGAACGTGATAGCGCAGCCCGGCCGTTTCGCGATGGTAAATTTCCTCCAACGCCTTGGCCCCTTGCAGCGACAAGTCCAGGTGACGATCCAACTCCGGCGCTGCGCTGTGGCGCGCGGGATCGGACAGGTTGAGCAGGTCGGTTTCCACGGCCGCCCCCAGCGCGGTGCCGAAGGCACGGTCGTAGGAAACGCTGGCGCTCGGGTTGAGCGCGAGCAGCGGTCGAGGAACGTTGTTGTAGAATGTTGGAAACGCCGAGCGCGGGACGGGCAGGACGTTGTCGCCCATTTTCACGAGTGAGAAGTGAACGTAGTAAGGGCGGAACGTGACATCCACGGTGCGCGCGTTGGTGGCGAAATCCACGTCAATGTAGAGCACGCCGATCTCGCCCTGCGACCGCAGCCCATAACCGCGCAGCGTGTCGGCGGTGACAGCCGCCTCCAGCGCTTCCATCGCGGCGGAAAGTTTTTCCGGCGTCAGCACTTCACCGGTGACCAGCGGCAGTTTCACTGCGCCCGCCCACCGCCCCTCCACCATCACCGTGCCGACGCGCAGCGCAAAAACTTTCATTTTTCGCGCGCGGCCGTGCGCGACTTTTTCCCGGAGAGGAAACGGGCGTGCTCCGGGGTTGTCAGTGACATCACCAACTTCCAAGCTGGTGACGGGCGCGGCGATTTGGGCGCAGCACCTCAGCGTCAACCCCAAGGCCAGCCAAAGGCCGGCCCGATGCCTGGGCTGGAGTTGGAAGCGCATGGCCGCCGTGTTAAGGAAAACTCACGTTGACCACTTTGCTCAGGGAGTCGTGAAGCTTTTGCTTCTGCGCGGGCGTTGGATTGGCGACACCTTCAATGGCTTTGGCGGCCGGATGCACTTCCTCCACCAGGATTTTGGCCTGCGCCGGCTTCACGCCTTGCGCCGCCATGTTTTGCACCGCCTTCGCTTCCACGGGCGTGCCGGTGGTGAACGAGACATGGACGATTTGCACCTCCTCAGTGCCCGTGACTTTGTAGAGATCGAAGACGAGCTTCCAGATGGCGTCGGCCGCCGGCGTGCAGTCGCG
>JANYDP010000202.1 GCA_025363535.1 Verrucomicrobiota bacterium
TTGTCGTGACCGGCGTTCTTGTAGCAGCGCCAGATCAGATCTCCGAGCGTAGCTTTCGCTGCGACCTTGTTGAAGAAGCCGAGTTCTGGCGGCCAGATTTCCGAGAAGATGACGCGGCCAACCGTGGTCTCGATGACCTTCTTGGTCGCATCACCATAAACGGTCTGCTTGCCCAGATCGGGGTTTGCGAGACGAATGCGTTCATGCGTTGTCACCGCGCCATCAGCGTAAGCAAAGACAACTTCGGTTTTGTTGCCGAACAGTTTCAACGTCCGTGAATCGGTCGGTGAAGCCGTGCGCGGCTCGGCCGTCACGTAGTAACAACCGAGCGTAATGTCCTGCGTCGGCGTGATGATCGGCTTGCCGGATGAGGGCGAGAAGATGTTGTTCGGCGCCATCATCAAGAGGCGCGCTTCCAGTTGCGCCTCGACCGACAGCGGAACGTGAACGGCCATTTGATCGCCGTCGAAGTCCGCGTTGTAGGCGGTACAAACGAGCGGATGAATGCGAATCGCTTCGCCTTCGATGAGCATCGGCTCAAACGCCTGCACGGAGAGACGGTGCAAGGTGGGAGCGCGGTTGAGCAACACGGGATGCCCGCGCGTGACTTCTTCGAGAATGTCCCAAACCTCGGTTGTCTGGCGCTCAATCATTTTCTTGGCCGAGCGAACAGTGTGGACGTAGCCGAGTTCTTTCAACCGGCGGATGATGAACGGCTCGAACAGCACGAGTGCCATCTTCTTCGGCAAACCGCACTGGTGCAGCTTGAGTTCCGGTCCAATGACGATGACGGAACGGCCGGAGTAGTCCACGCGCTTGCCGAGCAAGTTCTGACGGAAGCGGCCGCTCTTGCCCTTGAGCATATCGCTCAAAGATTTCAAGGAACGATTGCCCGCACCGGTGACGGCGCGACCATGACGACCGTTGTCGAACAACGCGTCCACGGCTTCCTGCAACATGCGCTTTTCGTTGCGGATGATGACTTCCGGCGTCTTGAGCGACAGCAGGTTTTTCAACCGGTTATTGCGGTTGATGACGCGGCGATACAGATCGTTCAAGTCCGACGTTGCAAAACGTCCGCCTTCGAGTGGCACGAGCGGGCGCAAGTCCGGCGGAATCACCGGCAGCACCGTGAGAATCATCCATTCCGGACGGCTCTTGGAACCATGCAAGCCTTGGAGCAGTTTGATCCGCTTCGCAACTTTCTTGCGGATCTGTTTGCTCTTCGTCTCGGTCATCGCGATCTGAAGCAGTTCGGTCTGCTTGACGAGATCCACATTCGACAACGCTTCGCGCACGGCTTCCGCGCCCATCTTGGCGAGGAACGCTTCCGCGCCGTAAGTTTCGCGGGCTTCGCGATATTCGTGCTCGCTCAACAACTGATGCAGCTTCAACGGCGTTGAACCGGGATCAATCACCAGATAATCTTCGTAGTAAATGACGCGTTCCAAATGGCGCGCCGTCATGTCGAGCGCAAGACCGATGCGCGACGGCATGCACTTGAAGAACCAGATGTGGCAGACGGGAACGGCCAGTTCGATGTGGCCCATGCGCTCGCGGCGGACGCGGGCCAGGGTCACTTCCACGCCGCAACGGTCGCAGACCACGCCGCGATGCTTGATGCGTTTATACTTGCCGCAGGAACATTCCCAGTCCTTGACGGGACCGAAAATGCGTTCGCAGAACAAACCGCCCTTTTCGGGCTTGAAGGTACGATAGTTGATCGTCTCGGGGTTTTTAACTTCCCCCTTGGACCAGGAACGGATGGCTTCGGGCGACGCGACCTGAATCGCGACGTGCTCCACCTGGTTAACCTTTTCCAAACCGAGCAACTCACGGGCGCTTTCTTTTGAGTTAGTCATACAATTATTTTTCTCGCGCTAAATGTTTACACTGCCGCCAGGGCCGCCACCGCATTTTCCGACGCGGCCTGTTCCACTGGGTTTGAATAACCAACCTTAACGTCCAGGCACAGCGACTGCATTTCTTTGACGAGCACGTTGAACGATTCGGGGATGCCCGCTTCCAGCGAGTTGTCGCCCTTGACGATGCTTTCGTAAATCCGCGTGCGGCCTTGCACGTCGTCGGATTTGACCGTGAGCAATTCCTGGAGCGTGTAAGCCGCACCGTAGGCTTCCATCGCCCACACTTCCATTTCCCCGAAGCGCTGGCCGCCGTATTGCGCCTTGCCGCCCAGCGGCTGCTGGGTGACGAGCGAGTACGGGCCGACGGCGCGGGCGTGAATTTTGTCCGCCACCAAGTGCCCCAGCTTCATCATGTAGATGTAGCCGACGACGACTTCTTGGTCGAACTGTTCGCCCGTCCGACCATCGGTGAGATGCACCTTGGCGTGTTCGGGCAGGCCCGCCTGCTTGAGGTAGCCGCGGATGTCTTTTTCCTTCATGCCGTCGAACACCGGCGTAGCGAATTTCAAGCCGAGCAGGTTCGCCGCCCAGCCGAGATGCGTTTCCAAAACCTGGCCGACGTTCATACGCGAAGGCACGCCCAGCGGGTTCAGCACGATGTCCATCGGCGTTCCATCCGCGAGATGCGGCATGTCCTCTTCGGCCACGATCTTGGCGACCACGCCCTTGTTACCGTGACGTCCGGCCATCTTGTCGCCGACCGACAGTTTGCGCTTCGAGGCGATATAAACTTTGACCGACTTGACGACACCACTGTCGCCACCGTCGCCGGCTTCAGCGCGTTCCATTTCTTCGTCGTACTGCATCTGCAGATCGTCGAACTTCTTTTTGAACTGCCCGATGATTTCGCTGATCTTGTTGCGGATCGGCGAAGGATCAATTTCGATGCGGTCATAGACGGTCGCCAGCTTGCGCAACAGCGTCTTGGTGATCTTGCGGTTTGCCGGAATGATGATTTCGCCGGTCTCGCTGTTGACCACGTCGAGCGGAATTTTTTCGCCGAGCAGAATGTTGCTCAACGCTTCCGTCAACTGGTCGCGCAGCTCTTCGGTCTTTTTCTTGTGCTCATCTTCAACCTGTTTGGCGTGCTTCTTTTCCCCAACAGCGATGGGCTTTTCACGATCCGATTCCTTCTTAGAAGAAACCTTCACGTCCATGACGATGCCGTACGTTCCCGACGGAACTTTCAGCGAAGTGTCTTTCACGTCTGCGGCTTTTTCGCCGAAGATGGCGCGGAGCAGACGTTCTTCCGGCGCGAGTTCGGTTTCGGACTTGGGCGTGATCTTGCCGACGAGGATGTCGCCGGGCTTCACTTCCGCGCCGACGCGGATGACGCCGTCGGAACCGAGGTTTTTCAACGCCTCATCGCCGAGATTCGGAATGTCGCGAGTGATTTCTTCCGGCCCGAGCTTCGTGTCGCGGGCGGCCACTTCAAATTCATCAATGTGAATTGAGGTGAAGATGTCTTCCTTCGTGACGCGCTCGCTGATGAGGATCGCGTCCTCGAAGTTGTAACCGTTCCACGGCATGAACGCGACGAGCACGTTGCGGCCTAGCGCCAACTCGCCGTTCTGCGTGCAGGGACCGTCGGCAATGATCTGGCCCTTTTTGATATGCTCACCTTTTTTGACCAGAATTTTCTGGTTGATGCAGGTGGCCGCATTGGAGCGCATAAACTTGCGGACTTCATAGACCCAGATGCCCTTCTCGGGATCGTTCTTAATTTTCTTTTTCGTCTCGGGCAGCTTGCCGTCTTCGGTGATGATAATCTGATCGCCGGTGACGGAGGCAACCTTGCCCGCTTCTTCCGCGACGATGACGGCGCGGGAGTCGCGCGCGACGCGCTCTTCCAAACCGGTCGCCACAAACGGCGCTTCGGTGATGAGCAGCGGCACGGCCTGGCGTTGCATGTTCGAACCCATCAACGCGCGGTTCGCATCGTCATGTTCGAGGAACGGAATCAGCGAGGCGGCCACTGAAACAAGCTGCTTCGGTGACACGTCCATGCAGTCCACCTTGGACGGTTCCATATCAACGAACTCGCCGCGGTTGCTCCGGCAGACGACGCGTTCTTCAGTGAACTTGCCCTTGTCGTCCACCTTTGAATTAGCCTGCGCGATCGAGAAAGTTTCTTCGCGATCAGCGGTGAGGTATTCAATTTTCTCACTGACCTTGCCATCGGCGGCCATGCGGTACGGCGTTTCGAGAAAGCCGAAATCGTTGATGCGCGCAAACGTTGCGAGCGACGCGATCAAACCGATGTTCGGGCCTTCAGGAGTTTCAACGGGGCAGATACGGCCGTAGTGCGACGGATGCACGTCACGGACTTCAAAGCCGGCGCGGTCACGCGACAAACCCCCTGGCCCGAGCGCGGACAAACGACGCTTGTGCGTCAACTCTGCCAACGGATTAATCTGGTCCATGAACTGACTCAACTGCGAACGGCCGAAGAAATCGCGGATCACGGCGGAGAGCGCCTTCGGATTGATCAGCTTCTGCGGCGACATCGCTTCGAGGCCTTGATCAAACAGCGTCATGCGCTCTTTGACGAGACGCTCGGTGCGGGCCAGACCGACCCGGCACTGGTTGGCGAGCAATTCACCCACGGTCCGCACACGGCGGCTGCCGAGATGGTCAATGTCGTCCAGCGAGCCTTCGCCCTTTTTCAGGCGGAGCAAATACTTCGTGGCGGCCACGAGATCGTCCTTTGTCAAAATGCGGGAGTCGCCGCCTTTGATGCCCAGCTTCTGGTTGATCTTGTAACGACCAACGCGGCCCAAGTCGTAGCGCTTTGGATCGAAGAACAGACGCTTGATGAGCGCGCGCGCGTTCGCGGCTGTCGGCGGATCGCCAGGACGCAGGCGGCGATAAATATCCTTCAACGCCTCTTCCTCGTTCTTGGCCGGATCCTTCTTCATGCACTTGATGACGATGCCGTCATCCGCAGTGGTGTCCACGACCTTGATCTTGCTGACTCCAAGTTCCGCGATCTGTTTGACCACGGCCTTGGAAAGCGGCTCAAACGAACGTGCGACCACGAGGCCCTTTTCAGCGTCCAGCGCGTCTTCAATCAAAACCTTGTTCTGAATGTTTTCGAGCTTCTCGGCTTCCTTCACGGTCAATTCTTCGATCGTGTAGAACAGCTTCAAAATTTCCTCGTCGGTGCCGCGATGTTCGGCGGCATCCTTGGCAGGCTTGGCCTTGCTGTCTTTGGCTTCCGGGGCGTCGAGGAAACTCAGCGCGCGGAACAAGGTAGTCGTCAAAAATTTCCGGCGGCGCTTTTTGCGATCCAGATAAACATAGAGCATGTCGCTCGTGTCGAACTGCGCTTCGTACCAGGAACCGCGGTCGGGAATGATGCGGAACGAGTGGAGCATCTTGCCGTTCAAATGCTGCGAGGCCTCGAACGCCAGACCGGGCGAACGGTGCAGCTGGCTGACGATGACGCGCTCGGCACCGTTGATCACAAACGTGCCCTGCGGCGTCATGAGCGGCAGTTCACCCATGAACACTTTTTCCTCGCGGGTGGTCTTGCTCTCTTCCTTGAGCAGGAACGTGACGTAGAGCGGCGCGCCATAGGTCAGGCCTTCGCGCAAGCAGTCCAACCAGGTCAGCTTCGGCTCGCCGATCTCGTACGAGTGGAAATCGAGCACGCACTTGCCGTCGTAGCTTTCGATGGGGAACACCTCGGTGAACACGGCCTGGAGGCCGTGGTTCTTGCGCTTGGACTGCGCAATCTCCGCCTGGAGAAACTCCCTGTACGATTGCGTCTGCAATTCGATCAGGTTCGGCGGCGAGATGATCTCTTTGATTTTTCCGAAGTTAATACGTTCTGTTGATCGAGATGGCATTTGTTATTCTTTCAAAGTGGCCGGCAACTGCGCCCGCACGTTGTTTCTGCTTAACGACACAAGGCAAGTGCGCTGTATTCCCAGCGAACTTGCCGAACTCCCGACCGCTTGCGCGGCGCTGCTAAAAATTGAATGGGTCTGCTGATCTAAAATATCCCGCGACGGCCGCAGGCGAAACGGGGCGGCGGAGTGAATCCGCCGCCCCCAGATAAAACACCAATTACTTGACTTCGACTTTGGCGCCAGCTTCTTCGAGCTTCTTCTTGGCGCTGTCGGAATCCGCCTTGTTCGCGCCTTCCAGCACAGGCTTCGGCGCACCTTCGACGAGGGCTTTGGCTTCCGCCAAGCCGAGGCCGGCCTTGACTTCGCGCACGGCTTTGATCGCCGCGATCTTCTTGTCCGCCGGAACTGAGACGAGGATCACGTCAAACGTGTCCTTGGCTTCGGCAGCCGGAGCAGCGGCACCAGCGGCACCAGCGGCAGCGGCAACCGCCACGGGCGCGGCGGCAGTCACGCCCCACTTGGTTTCGAGTTCTTTGACGAGATCGGCGATTTCGATCACGGTCGCGTTGCTCAACAGTTCTACAATGTTTGCTTTATCGAGGGCCATATTACTTTTCTTTCAGTTCGTCTCGTCGTCGCGACGGCTGCCGCGTTTTCAGTTCACTTGCCAGCAAACCGACGATTTACGTTTTGGGTTGTTGTGGTTGTTTCTCTCAACCGCCCAACTGGCGCGGTTGAAAAAGTTAAATTCAGACGGCCTACGCGCCTTAGTCGGCCTTGGCCTGCAACACGCGTACTAACTGGCTGGCCGGCGTGTTCATCAATGCGACCAGCTTGGTGGCCGGCGCGTTCAATACGCCCAGCAGTTTGCCGCGCAGCACTTCGATGCTGGGCAGATCGGCCAAGGCAATGATGTCCTTGTCCGCAAGGCGCTGGCTGTTCAAATAGCCGAACTTAATTTTCGGCTTTTCGAATTCAGCGGTGAAGGTCTTGACGACTTTTGCCGCTGCGGAAATGTCCTTCTTGCCGGTGACCACGGCCATTTGCCCGACCAATGCTCCGGCCAGATCCGCGATGCCCGCTTCCTTGACGGCGATGCGGAAGATGGAATTCTTGACGATGTGAACTTCCGCACCCGCCTTGTTCAGGCGCTTGCGCAGCTCGGTCAGGTGTTCCACCTTCAGCCCGCGATAATCCACCACCAGGAAAAACGGCGAGGTGTTGACCCGGGCGACGTATTCCTTCGTTAAATTTTGTTTTTCGAGACGCATATTCTCAATTCGTTAAATTGTTAAGCCGAATTTAGCTAACCGCGAATTCTTTCAAATCAACACCGACCGGCGGACTCATCGTCGCCGAAATCGTGCAGCTATGGATGTAAGCGCCTTTCAAACTGTTGGGCCGAGCCTTGGACACGGCTTCAATCACAGCCCGCGCATTTTCTTCGATCTGCGGCGGCGTGAAGGAGACTTTGCCGACGGCCACATGCACGTTGCCCGCCTTGTCCACCTTGAACTCAACGCGACCAGCCTTGACTTCCTTGACAGCTTTCGCGGTGTCGTCGGTCACGGTGCCGGTCTTGGGATTCGGCATCAGGCCGCGCGGCCCGAGTACCTTGCCCAGCTTGCGGACTTCGGACATCGCTTCGGGTGTGGCCACGGCGACATCGAAATCATTCCAGCCGGAATTGCACTTCGCGATCATGTCCTCGAACCCGACGAACTCAGCACCGGCGGCCTTGGCCGCGTCGGCGGACGGCCCGCTCTTGGCGAACACGAGCACGCGGACGACCTTGCCGCTACCGTGAGGCAACGGGACGGTGCCGCGCACCATCTGATCGGACTGCTTAGGATCCACTCCGAGACGGAAGGCGAGGTCAACGGTTTCGTTGAATTTTGCTTTCGGAAATTTGTGGAGGACTTCCACGGCGGACTTGAGTGAATAAGATTTTTTCTTGTCCACCAGTTCGAGGGCTTTTTTGAATCGTTTGCTGGGCATTGTTATTTGTGCGGTGCAAGCGAGCGTTTGAGGCTCTCCCGCGGTTGTCTGCGATTAACCGACGACTTCGATGCCCATGCTGCGGGCAGTGCCGGAGATAACCCGAACAGCGGCGTCTTCCGACCCCACGTTCATGTCGTCCTTTTTCATTTTGATGATTTCCAAAATCTGTTTGCGCGTCACCTTGCCGACCTTGTCCTTGTTTGGGACTTTGGAACCGGCGGTGATGCCGGCAGCCTTCTTGAGCAGAATGGACGCGGGCGGCGACTTGGTGATGAAGGTGAATGACTTGTCCTGGAATACCGTGATGACCACGGGAATCACCAGACCAGCCTGATCCTTGGTGCGGGCGTTGAATTCTTTGCAGAAGCCCATGATATTGACGCCGTGCTGACCGAGCGCGGGGCCGACGGGCGGGGCGGGGTTCGCCTGGCCTGCTGGAATCTGCAATCTGATCTGTCCTGTAATCTTCTTTGCCATAATTAAAAAATTGAAACGTGATTCGTGAAACGTAAAAACGGCTTCGTGCCTTTTTCACGGTTCACGTTTCACTCGTCACGCCTTCTCGACCTGCCAGTATTCCAGTTCGACCGGCGTATTGCGACCAAAAATATTCACCGTCACCTTCAGCTTGCCGCGCTCCGGTTCGATCTCCTCGATCAAGCCGCTGAAATTCAAGAACGGGCCGTTGTTGATCTTCACCGTTTCGCCCACCGCGAAGCTGACCTTCGGGCGTTCGGAATCTTCCGACGCGGAAATCTGGGCCTTGATCGCCTCGACCTCTTCGGTCGGCGTCGGGATCGGCGGTTCGCCGCCGACAAAGCCGATCACACCGGGCGTTTCCTTGATGAAATACCACGGGGCCTCGATGATTTTCTTGTTGTCATCAAGCAAAACCATGTCCACGAACACGTAACCCGGCCAGAGCTTGCGGTTCGTGACCGTCTTCTTCTGGTTGCGCACTTCGACCACTTTTTCCATCGGCACCAGCACCTCGGTCACGTATTCGCCCATCTCTTCGGGCTTGATGCGTTTCTCGATGCTGTCCTTGACCTTTTGTTCAAGGCCGGAAAGTGTTTGGATGACGAACCACTGGCTTGGCATGATCGTATTTTATCTCTTCGAAATGAAATGCACCACGTTCACAAAAACGTAGTCCACGACCGTGGTGAAGATGCCCAGCGCCACAATGGAAACCGCGATCAACAAGGTCGAACCCTTCAGTTCGTCCCAAGTTGGCCAAGTGCATTTGCGCAGTTCTTCCTTGGTCAACTGCACGTAATTTGACAGGCGGACGAGATAGCCTTTCCACCACAATAGTGAAAAGACCACACCAACCACCACGACCCAGATCAAAATTGACTGTAAATGTTGTGACACAAAAAATTCTTTCACTCTGCCCGGCCAAACTGGCGGAGAGGGAGGGATTCGAACCCCCGTTGGGCTTTCACCCAAAGCGGTTTTCAAGACCGCCGCGATAGACCACTCTGCCACCTCTCCAAGTTCGCAGACTGGCACGGCGTGCAGGACTTGAACCTGCAACCAACGGTTTTGGAGACCGCTACTCTACCAATTGAGCTAACGCCGTAACCGCCGTTGGGCAACTTGCGTTGCCGCCAACCAACAAGGAGGCGGGGAATTTCCCCGCACTCCCGGTTAAATCTTACGCCTTGATGACGTCCGACACGCGTCCGGCACCGATGGTGCGGCCGCCTTCGCGGATCGCGAAGCGCAGACCTTTTTCCATCGCGACCGGCTTCTGCAATTCCACGTCCACCGCGACATTGTCGCCGGGCATCACCATTTCCACGCCCGTGGGCAGGTTCAAGGTGCCGGTGACATCGCTGGTGCGGAAGTAAAACTGCGGACGGTAGTTGGTGAAAAACGGCGTATGACGGCCGCCCTCATCCTTCGTCAGCACGTACACTTCGGCTTTGAATTTCGTGAAGGGCTGGATGGAACCAGGCTTGGCCAAAACCATGCCGCGTTCCACTTCTTCCTTCTTGGTGCCACGCAGCAGCACGCCGACGTTGTCGCCCGCGTTCGCAAAGTCCAGCAATTTACGGAACATTTCGATGTCCGTCGCCGTGGTCTTGCGAGTGTCTTTCAAGCCGACGATTTCAACTTCGTCCATCTTCTTGAGAACACCGCGTTCCACACGACCGGTCACAACGGTGCCGCGACCTTCAATGTTGAACACGTCTTCGACGCACATCAGGAAGGGCTTGTCCACTTCGCGCACCGGATCCGGCACAAACGTGTCCAGCGCTTCGAGCAAGTCGGCGATGGCCTTTTCACCTTCCGGCTTGCCCGCGAGGGCTGCCGTGGCAGAACCGCGAACGATCGGTGTCTTGTCGCCAGGAAAACCGTACTTGGTCAGCAAATCGCGGATTTCCATCTCGATCAATTCGAGGAGGTCGGCATCGGCCAAGTCAACCTTGTTCAGGAAAACGACTATGCTTGGCACGCCGACCTGGCGGGCAAGCAGGATGTGCTCACGGGTCTGGGGCATCGGGCCGTCCGCCGCGCTGACAACCAGCGTCGCGCCGTCCATCTGCGCCGCACCGGTGATCATGTTCTTCACATAGTCAGCGTGGCCGGGGCAGTCAACGTGCGCGTAATGGCGCTTGGGGCTTTCGTATTCGACGTGCGAAACCGCAATCGTCACCGTCTTGGTGTCGTCGCGAACCGTGCCGCCCTTGGTGATGTCGGCATAAGAAATGGGCGGAGCCATTCCCTTGCGGCTCTGCACTGCCACGATCGCCGCCGTCAGGGTGGATTTGCCGTGGTCAACGTGCCCGATGGTGCCGACATTGACGTGCGGTTTCGTTCTTTGAAATTGTTCTTTTGCCATAGCTAGCTTTTATTGTTGTTCGCGTTTACAGCTTCGTTGTTTCGTTTGTTTTGCTGGAGCCCATGATCAGGATTGAACTGATGACCTCGTCCTTACCAAGGACGTGCTCTACCAACTGAGCTACATGGGCACCTGCTAAATGCAAATAATCCTGATACCTATAAAGCGACAAAAAAACCATCGCCTTAAACCTTCAGAAAAAGCTTAAAGGACGACGATTTTTCGCACTTTACGGCCCAATGACTTTTTTGAAAATACGGAACCCGCGAATCCGTGTCAACGTTTTTGAAAAAAAATTTCAACTGTTTTTCCGGCCCGCTCTCAAAGTTGCCCGGATCCGTGCCTGACCATTTCTCGCGACCCCATGCCGTCTGGGTTGTTCCGGTTTGCACGGCGGATGATTGCCCGGAAAGAAAATCATCAGGCAAATCAGCCGATCAAGG
>JANYDP010000209.1 GCA_025363535.1 Verrucomicrobiota bacterium
AACGTGTCGCCGTTGACGAGCGTGCCGCTGAGATTCGTGACGATCAATGTGCCGCCGTAAGTCAGCGCGCCGGACGCGCTCAACAAATCCTTTGTGCCGGAGGTGCGGTTGATCTCGATGAGCGTCGTGCTGCCGGCGGCGAGCGTGACAGAGTTGTTCACGGTGAACGTGCCGATACCGCCGTTGCCGGGGGAGTTGGTTGCGCCGGTATTGATCGTGGTTGCACCGCTGATGCTGCCAGTGCCTGCAAGCGTTGCGCCGGTGTTGACTGTAACTGCGCCTGATCCCGTGCCGCTGCCGGAGACGTTGTTCACGGTGAGCGTGCCGCCGTCCACGACGGTGCCGCCGGAGTACGTGTTCGCGCCGGTGAGCGTCCAGTTGCCAGTGCCGGTCTTGGTCACTGTGTTTGCCCCGTCCGAGAGAATCTGTCCGGCGAACATGGCGTTCTGATTGTTCCAGCCGATGCGGAAGCTGCGACCGCTCGATGCGGAATTGCCAGGACCAACGATGCCGCCCGCGACACCGCCGAGTGCGCCGATGTCCATGATGGTGCCGCTGCCGCTTTGAGTGATCAAAGCTCCGCTGTTGAGGAAAATGGTCGCGCCCGCATAGCCGGAACTGTTGGAGACCCGGAATTCACCAACCCCATTGCCGGGTGATTGCGCGGCGGCGGTGACATTGATCGTCCCGGTGAAGCCGGACCAGTTGCCGTCCATCGTGCCGCGCACGTAATTGACTTCCAAATTTAGCGTGCCGCCGCCCGTGAGGCTGCTGCCCATTGAGTAGCGCCCGGGAGTCAGGATAGTAGCGGTCGCGCCGGTTGGAATGATGATGGGCCGACTGAACGTGCCGTAGCCCGCGCCCGCGTCGCCCAGTCCACCACCGAACAATTTCAACGTGCCTCCGTAAAGTGTGACACTGCCCGAGCCGAGCGCGTAGTTGTTGGCCGTGGTCGTCGCGCCGCCCGCCGGGCCGAACAACGCCAGCGTGCCGTTGCTGAGAATCGTGCCGCCGCTGAACGTGTTGTTGCCGGAAAGGGTGAACGTGCCCGCGCCGGACTTCACGAGCGCGCCACCGCCGCCGTTGGTTCCGTTCCACGTCAACGTTGTTCCTGCACTCGAAACGTCAAAGGTCGCACCCCCGCCGTTGAAAGTCGCGCCGCGATCACTGCCGACGGAACTGCCGGTGTAACTCAACGCGCCGCCGGAGAAAATCAGATTGGCTGAATCCGCTGACGCCGCGCCGAGGCTGCTGGGCGCACTGCCGTTCGCGAGCCGAGAGACGGCCAGCGTGCCGCCGCTGATGACGGTGGCACCGGAGAAATCGTTTGTGGTCAGCACGGTCAACGTGCCGGTGTTGGTTTTCGTGAGGCCGGTCGTGCCGGTGATTTTACCCGCGCCGGTCAACGTGTAGTTCACCGTCGCATCCACGGTCACGGAAGCGGGCGTGAGGTCGCCGACGAGCGTGGCCGTGAGATTGGTCGAGCCGGTGTTGTCGAACAGCACGTCGTCGCCGAAATAAAATTTGTCGGCGATGATGTCGTTGAGCCAGCAGACATTCGTGCCGGTGTCCCAGAAATTATTTCCGCCGTTGCCGGTCCACACCAGCGTCGCCGGCGGGCGCGAGGCGTTGACGATGATGGCGATGGCACCCGGCGGATTGGTGAGGGTGCCGTTGATGCCGGAGAGCGAGAAGTTGGCGAGGCTGCCGCTCAAGGCACCGCTGTAAGTGATAAGCGTATAAACGCCGTTGCCCGGCAGGCCGTCGAGCAGGCTGAACTTCAGGACGTTCACGCCGCTGAGATTCAAGTTGCCGAAGACGCGGATAACGTCGTTGGTCTTCGTCGTGCCAGTCGGGTCGTCGGACAAATCGAAGCGATTCGTCACGCCGCCGGAGAGCGTGAGTGTGTTGGTAATGGTCAACGTGCCGGGCGAACCAATGCCGTTGCCGGGCGCGATGGTTGAACCGCTCTGAGCGGTGAGCGAATTGCCGAGCCAACCGTTGCCGCCCATCGTGCCGCCGCTGCGAACGGTGACGGCACTGGCGTTCAACGCGCCGTGGACGAGCAAGGTGCCGTTGCTAACGGTGGTGGTGCCGGTGAAATTATTCGTTGTGAAGATCGTGAGTGTGCCGGTGTTGGTTTTATTCAACGTCATCGCGCCGTCAAGCGAACCGCCGCCGCTGAAGGTGTAATTCTTGGTAGCGTTGATCGTGACCGCTGCGGGCGTGAGCGAGTTGATTAGGTTGACGGCGGGATTGGTCGAGCCGGTGTCGTCGAAGGTGACGGCTTCGCCCGCATGGAACTGGTAGAGGAGCGAGGTGCCATCGTGCCAGTTGAAGTCGGCGAGGATGTTCCAGTTGTTCGTGAGATCGTCGCCGTGCCAGATGGGTTTGTAACTTTGCGCGGACGGAGTGAAAAAAAGATTCATCGTGCGCGTGATGGGGCCGCCGTCGGCGTCGTTGACGGTGAACTGAAAGCTGGCGGTTCCGTTCAAACCCGCGGTGGGCGTGAACTTCGCGAAATAATTATTGATCAATGCAACCGTGCCGTTGGTCGCGTTGCTCACCGACCAGAACGGCGAATGATTCACCACGACCCAGCCGCGCGTGAACTGACGCAGGTCCACCACGACGTTCGTGTTTTGCAACGCGACGCCGTGCGCTTCGGCAAGCCAGTTCAAATAATCTTCAAGCCGCGTGTAGCCGCTGCCGCTCGGGCTGGCGGAGTTGTTGTCGGCCACGGCGGGATTGGAGCCGGTGCCGTTTTCCCAGAAGTCGGGCATGCCGTCCTGATCGGTGTCGGTGTAAGGCGTGCCGTTGCGGACGGGACCGGGACCGTTCATCGGCGCGACCAGTTCGGAAGTGATGGTGCCGCCGAGCAAGCCCCACGAGGTGAGTTGGGTAATCATCAACTCATCCACCGTGTCGCGCTTGAAGGACGGGCCGGCGTCGCTGATGGCGAGCTTGAGTGCAGTCAGCGGCGAGTAGGCGTTGGTAATGGAGTAGGCGAACGGCGTGCCCTGCAAATCCATCGAACCATACGACGCGAAGGACATTTCGCTGCCGTCGAGGACGCCGTTTTTGTTCATGTCGCTCCAGTTGTTCGTGGCGTAGATATGGAAGTTAAGATTGCCGCCGCTGATCGCGGAAGAACTGCTGGCCTGACCGCGGATGAAATAGTTGTTGAACATGTTGACGTAGGAATCACCGGCGGAATCGCCACCCATGTTGTAGCCGATGGTTTCCCAGTTGCAGACGACGTTGTTCACAAATTCGTTGACGAACTTGACCTTGGGATTCCGCGTGTCGTTGTCAATGTAGAGGCTGCGCAAAATGCTCACGCCGCCATCGGACTGGATCAACCCGCCCGCCGAGTGGCCCTGCAATCCCTGCGAGATGATCGCGGACTGGATGGAGATGTTGGTGATGCTGCCGTTGATGGAAAACGTTTCGTCGCGGCCCCAGGACGAGGTGATGTGATCGAAAATCATGTCGTGCCCGTTCGCAATGCCCATCGCGTCCGTGCCGCTGTCGCCATTGATGCCTTCGCGCACGCGGATGAAACGGCAGACGGCGTTGTGCGAACCGGAAAAGGAAAGGCCGTTGCCGTAAATCGTGATGCCGTCACCAGGCGCGGTCTGGCCGGCGATGGTGATGTTGGGCTTCGGCGCGTAGCGGGGAGCCTGGTAATCAATCACTCCACCCACATCGAAAACGATGGTGCGTCCGGAAACGCTACAGGCATCACGAAACGAACCCGCGCCAGAGTCCGCCAGTGTGGTGACGTGATACACCGTGCCGCCACGCGCGCCAGTGGCGAACTTGCCGAAGCCCTCCGCGCCGGGGAACGCGGGAAGCTGAGCGTGCGATTGGCACGCCAGAAACAAAACGCAGCCGCCAAGAATTTTTTCCATCAACGAATTTAACATCGGTTTTACAGGGTGTTTAATGAGTCCTTTCCGCAACGCCGGGCGTGACTGCGAGTGAGTTTAAGTAATCTTCGAGTGGCGTGTAGCCGGAGACACCGGGCTTTTGGGCATCAGGAGTTTTTGGATCCAGCCCGTGGGCGGTTTCCCAGGCATCCGGCATCCCGTCACCGTCAGTGTCGAGCGGAGCCGGCCCGCCGGTGATTGCACCGAAGCCACCCATCTCCTCGGGATCGCGGACGGTCGCGCCGCGTTTGCCGAGCGAGGTCAGGTCGCTGATCAACCGTGCGTCCACCGCGTCGCGATGCAACGACGCGCCGGCGGTGGCGACGATTTTTTTGTAGGCGTCCAAAGCACTGTACCGCGCGGGGAAATTTTTCGGCGACGCGGTCGGTGACGGAACGAGAGTCGGAGCATTTTCACCTTGCGAGGTGAAATCTTCAGCGGTGACAAGACGACCGTTGAGTTCGCCGTCGCGGTTCAAGTCCACGAAGTTGCCGCTCTGAAAAATGTGGTCGGTGGGTTTGAACTCGCCGGCGAAGCGGTCGTTTGAGTTCGGGCCTTTGATGAAATAATTGTCAAGCAAATCGGCGAAGTGATCGCCGGCGGAATGTCCGCCGACGTAGCCGCAGACACCCCAGTTGTAGATGACGTTGTTGACATATTGGACACGGCCCTTGGATTTGGGATTGCGGCTTTGATTGCTGATCC
>JANYDP010000278.1 GCA_025363535.1 Verrucomicrobiota bacterium
GCGGCTGGCTTTCCACCGCCATCACCGAACTCTGGATCGCGCAAGGTGCGGGCAGCACCAGCACCGTCGTCGTCGCCGGCGGCTACCTCGTCTCGTCCAACACCTGGCTGTGCGTCGGTCGCGGTGATGCGACCGCAAACGGCACGCTCATCGTCAACAGCGGCACCGTTCTCAAGACTGGCAACAACACCATGGTGATCGGTTCACTCGGTGCCACCGGCACGCTCATCGTCAACGGCGGCCAGGTACTCGACAACAATGAGATGTTACTCGGTGAAAGTCCGAGTTCCGTCGCGAACCTCTTTTTGAACGGCGGCCTCATTCAGGCGACGGACATCAAGGAAAATAACAACGGCGGGTTCCCCACCGTCAACTCGGTTGCTTACTTGAACGGCGGCACTCTGCGCGCCAACACCAACGTCGCCGACTTCATCCAGGTCACCAGCCAGGTGATGAGCAACGGCTTTACGCTCGACGACAACGGCTATTCCGTGGGCATCCTCACCCAGCCGTTCCAGGCAGGTGACGCCTTGAACGGCGGCTTGATCAAGACCGGTTCCGGCGCTGTGTATCTGGATTCCGCCAGCACTTACACCGGCACGACCCTCGTGACCAACGGCCTGCTGGCCGGCATCGGCAGCGTCACCGGTCCGGTCATCGTCGCCCCGGCAGGTCGTCTCGGAGCTGGCGATGCCGCTGGAAATGGCGTGTTCACCATCAACAACAACCTGGCCATTCAGGGCGGTTCGTTCATGCGCATCAATAAAACCGGCGGCACACCCGCACAGGATCAAGTTGTCATCACCGGCAATATCACCTGCGGCGGCGTGTTGAACATCTCCAACATTACCTCCGATGCGACCGTGCTCGTCGCCGGCGACACGTTCCAATTGTTCAACGTCACCGGCACCAAGACTGGAAACTTCGCCGGCATCACGGGCACGCCCGGTGCCGGGCTGGCTTACAGCTTTGCTCCCGCGAGCGGCGTGTTGAGTGTTGTGACCGGCGTGGCCACCAACCCGACGAACATCACCGCTACCGTCAGCGGCAATCAACTCACGCTCTCCTGGCCTTCGGATCACTTGGGCTGGATACTCCAGGCGCAGACCAACAGCCTGAGTACCGGCCTCACGCGCACCTGGTTCGACGTGGCCGGCAGCGGGTCCAGCACGCAGGCGGTTTACAACATTAACCCGGCCAACCCGACGGTGTTCTTCCGCCTGCGCAGTCCGTAATCCGCCAGTTGCAAGTCTCTGCGAGGCGGCGACAGGTGTCGTCGCCTCGTTTTATTCAGGCCGCCAAGAAATCAGTTCTCAGCATGAATAACAACAACCACGCAACTGGTTTGGTCGGCGCGGACAACTTGTTTCAGAACGCCGCATCGGCTATGCTGCCGCGCTTGAAAAAGTCGTATATGAAATATCTTTCACTCCTGAGTCCGCGCCTGGTTCTGGAAAAAATCTTGCCTGTTATTTTATTTTCCCCCCCGCTGATTTCACCCGCGCAGCTTGTCATCACCAACGGTGTCCAAACCTACGCCGCACTCGCCGGCACCACGGTCACGATGAGCAACCGCTGCGAGTTGCGCGTCACCGGAACGAACAATCCCATCGCCGGCTCGGTCATCAATCTGAATTCCCCCGACGCGTGGTTTTTGCTGCCGAACGTCCGGCCGACCGCCGTCTCCGCCAGCTATCTCGCGCAAGTGTTCGTGAACGGCGCGGCGGCGGCGGCGGGCAGCAACTGCCGCGTGGATCAATACGCGATGGGCACGGTCATCGTGCCGCAGCCGCCGGGCTACGTGCCACTGACGGTTTTCAGCGGCCAAAATTTTCTCGGCCCGTCGGCAACCTTCGGCACTTACACCTACTACACGGGGGCATCGCTTGGCGCGGTGCGTTGGAACATGAGTTCGTTTCGCTTGAAGCGCGGATACTCCGTCACGTTCGCGCAGTTCGCCAACGGCTCCGGTGCCAGCAAAGTTTACGTCGCACAGGACGGCGATCTGGAAATCGGCGCGCTGCCGGCGAACCTCGATCACCAGTGCGATTTCGTGCGCGTGATTCCATGGCGCTGGGTTGCCAAACGCGGATGGGATGACACCGCCGGTGTGGGCGGCATCGGCGCTTTGATGAAGCCGTATTGGTTTTATGACTGGGGCAACGGACGGTCTTCCACGAGCGATGCCGAATACGTGCCGATGCAATGGGGCGGCGGTTATTCGACAGGCATCAACAGCAAACAAAATTCCACCGAGGTCATCGGCTACAACGAACCTGATTCGTCGCAGCAGGCGAACCTCTCCGTCGCACAGGCGCTCGCCAACTGGCCGAACATGGCGCAGTCCGGTTTGCGGCTGGGATCGCCAGCGGTTTCCGATTCCGGCGTGACGGGGCAGGGGTTGGACTGGATTTACAGCTTCATCAATCAGGCGACCAATCTCGGCTACCGCGTGGATTACATTCCGATCCATTGGTACAAGTGCGGCCAGAGCTCGGCGCAGCTTTTGACTTATCTGACCGGCGTTTATCAGGCGACCGGACTGCCCATCTGGCTGACGGAATTCAATTACGGCGCGAACTGGTGCGACGTCAACGGCTCGCTCCCGCCGACCTCCGCACAGGAAGCCACCGCCGTTTCGCAGTTCATCAGCGTCCTGGAAAGCGCGCCGTTCGTGGAGCGCTATTCGATCTACAACTGGGTCACGACCAATCGGGAAATGGTTTTGGACGATGGCGTCACCGTTACCGCTGCGGGCACGATCTATCGCGACACGGCCACCACGATGGCTTATGCCCAAACCGTTCCGGCGGGCGGGAGCCGGAGTATCGCGCAATTTCAATTCGAGACGAACACGCTCGACAGTTCGGGCTATGCGAACAACGCCTTCGCCGTCGGCGCGCCGACGTACACGACCGGTCACAGCGGATCGGCGGTGGCGTTCGAGGGCACGAATATTTTTTTCCAGTTGCCGCCGAACATTGCCAACAGCACGAATTTCAGTTTTGCCACTTGGATCAATTGGAGTGGTGGTGCGCAGTGGCAGCGCATTTTTGATTTCGGCAACGACCAGACGCACTACCTGTTTCTCACGCCGAGTTCCGGCGGCAACACGCTGCGCTTCGCCATCCGCAACGGCGGCGCGGAGCAGATCGTCGAGACCTCGGTGTTGCCGAGCGGGAGCTGGCAGCATGTCGCGGTGACCTTGAGCGGCAGCAGCGCGAAACTTTATGTCAACGGCGCGCTGGCCGCGTCGTCCAGCGTCATCACCAACGCGCCCTCGAATTTCAATCCGCAGAAAAATTATCTCGGCAAAAGCCAGTTCGCCGATCCCTTGTTCCGGGGCAGCCTGGACGAAGTGCAGATCGCCGACTACGTCTTCACCGCTGCGCAAGTCGCTGCTTTGATGACGAACACGCCGCCGCAGTTCACCTCGAACCTTTTGTCCGGTGGCACGGCTCCGCAGGGAATTGCTTTTAATGGCAGCATCGCCGGCGCGGCCACGGACGTTGATTCCGGGGACACGCTGACGTACAGCAAAGCCGGCGGACTCGGGTGGTTGAACGTTGCGGCGGACGGCACGCTCTCGGGCACGCCCGGAGTGACCGACGGCGGCACGAATAATTTCACCGTGCGCGTCACCGACGCGGCGGGCGCGAGCGCGTTTGCGATGCTGAACATCATCACACCGTTCACGACCGGCAACGGGATCTGGTACGTGGACAATCTGGGCAACTGGAGCGACACGACCAAATGGACGCGCGCCTGTCCGGCGAATGGCGTGGGGCTGACGGCGGATTTCAGCGCGCTCGACATCACCGCCAACCGCACGGTCACACTTGATTCGTCGCGCAGTCTTGGCGCATTGAAATTCCGCGACCTCGCTGGTGCGCAGGCGTGGACCGTTGCGCCCAGCGGGGGCAGCGTGCTGACGCTCGACACGGGTTCCGCCACCGCGCCGTCCATCGTCGTCGGCGTCACGCCCACGCTGGCCACGAGCAACGCCGCGACGATTTCCGTGTCGCTCGCCGGCACGAATGGTTTCACCAAGAGCGGCTGGGGTAATTTGATTTTGACCGGCGGCAATCCGCTTTCTGGAATTTTGAACGTGGACACAAGCAGCACCACGGTGAGCGACGGCGCGGTACAAATCGGCGCGGCCAACGCGGGAACGAATTTGACCGCGATCAACATCCGCAACAACAACGCCGGCAGTTCGACGTTGCAGTTCGCGGGTGGCGCGCTCGTGTCGGCCCCGGTTTCCTGGAGCGGTCGCACCGTGAATGTTGCCGGCCTCGAAAATATTTCTGGCAGCAACCTTTTGTTCGGGCCGCTTTCGATCAATGCCGGCGGGAGTTATTACGTCCTGCAATCCGACGCCGGCACCCTCAACCTCGGCGGCATTGTTTCCTCGGCGGCGACTGGGACACGCAATTTTACTTTTCAGGGCGCGGGCGATTTTTACCTTTCCGGTTCCATCCAGAATGGCAGCGCCGCGACGGTGAACGTGATCAAGCAGGACGCGGGCAGTTTGATTTTTGCGAACGCGAACACGTTCACCGGCGGCGTCGCTGTCGGCGGTGGTTCGGTGAAACTCAACCTGCCGTCTGCGTTGCAAAACATGACTCTGAATCTCGCCTGCGCCGGGAGCAACGCGCTCAAGTTCGGCCCCGTCACCGGCGCGATCATCGCCGGGTTGAACGGCCTCAACGATGTGTGGCTGACGAATGCGAGCCTCGCCGCCGTCACGCTCACCAACGGCAGCAACAACGCCAGCAGCGAATACGCCGGCGTGCTGCGCGGTAGCGGCGGCCTGATGAAAATCGGTTCCGGCACCGTCACGCTCGACAACACGAATCTCTTTACCGGCGCGACGAGCATCGCGGGCGGCACGGTTCGGTTTGGCACCGCGACGAATGTCATCGCCTCACTACAGCCCGTGCTGTGGATGAGTTTTGATTCCGTCGGCAGCGGGATTGTGACCAATCAAGGCAAGGGCGGCTGGGGCATGAACGGGACCATTGTTGGCACCGGCGCTTACATCACGAACGCCGGACGATTTGGCAGCGCGCTTTACATCAACGGCGTCGGCACGACGACGGCGAACAACATCGTCCTCATCAACA
The DNA here is from genome assembly GCA_025363535.1 of Verrucomicrobiota bacterium. Classification (GTDB taxonomy): domain Bacteria; phylum Verrucomicrobiota; class Verrucomicrobiia; order Limisphaerales; family CAIQOK01; genus CAIQOK01. Next base: position 5,127 of record JANYDP010000278.1, read on the forward strand.
ACAAAGTCGCGGACACCTCGGCCAGCGGCAGTTGGTCGCTCGGCTATTGGATCAAGACCACCACGGCGGGCGCGATGATCCTGTATCAAGGCGACGGCGGCTGGTCGAGTTCCGGGCAGACGGCATATTTGCTGAACGCCAATGCCGGTGCCACCGCCGGGACGAAGGCCGGTGCAGTGCGCTGGGCCGGCGGATTTCTCACCGGCACCACCGCGCTCAACGACGGCAACTGGCATTTCATCACGCTCGTGGACACGGCCGGCACGGAAACGATTTATGTAGATGGCAACGCTGACACCGTGACTTCCTCGATGACGCTCGCTCTCGCTGCGGGCGCGAACCAGACATGGATTGGCGGCGCACCGGACACCGACGCGGGCGCGGTGAAAATGACCGGCATGATTGACGAAGTCTGCCTCTTCGACCGCGCGCTGACCCAGGCGCAAATCCGCAGCATCGTCACCAACGCGCCGGTCACGGGAAAATTGCCGGCGGCCTCGGCGGTGAATGTGGCATCGGGCGGCACATTGAATTTGTCCGGCTACTCGCAGAGCATCGCGTCGCTCGCGGACTGGAACGGCGGCGGTGGCTCCGTCCTCAACAGCAGCGCGGTTCCCGTCACGTTCACGCTCGGCGGCGCTTCCGGCTCGAATGTTTTCAGCGGTGTCATCTCTGACACTTCGTCCGCCAACGCCATCAGCCTGGTGAAAAACGGTGCGGCCACGGAAGTGTTGGCCGGTGCGAATAGTTTTCGCGGCACCACGGTGGTCAACGCCGGCACGCTCCTGGTCAACGGCACGCTCGGCTCTGGCGCTGTCACTGTGAATGGTGGTACGCTCGGCGGCAACGGTGTGATCGCCGGGCCGGTGACGATTCAACCGAGCGGCGCGCTGTCGCCGGGCAATGCCACCGATCCGCTGACGATTAACAACACGCTCACATTGAATGGAACGCTCCTGATCGAACTGGATAAATCCGTCCCGACGAACGATGTGATCCAAGGCAGCAGCACGCTCAATTACGGCGGCACTCTGACGGTGACGAATCTGGCCGGGACGCTGGCTGCGAATGATTCCTTCAAACTGTTCAACGCGGCGAATTACGCCGGAACGTTCGCCACCACGAATCTGCCGCCGCTCGCGGTTGGGCTTGGCTGGCAGTTCACTCCGACCAGCGGCACCTTGAGCGTCGTGCAAACCGTCAATCCGAATCCGACCAACCTGGGGGCAAATGTGGTCGGCGGCGTGCTCGAGTTGTCCTGGCCGGCGGACCACATCGGATGGCGCTTGCAAACCCAGACGAATGCACTGGCCGCCGGGCTGGGCAGCAATTGGGTGGACGTGGTTGGCGCTGCCGCGACAAATTTTCTCAGCGTGCCGATTGATGCCGGAAACGACACCGTGTTCTATCGGATGATTTTTCCGTAGAAGCCGCGGGACGGGGAAGTGGAAAAAGGGTTTGCTGAATATCCGGTTGACATCAAAATGCGCGACGTTAAGCTACGAATCAATACGGACATGACGGACAAAATAACAGGAAAGGCCATGAAAAAATATTTTCAAATTTTCACCGGGATCCTCGCGATGGCGATGGTGACGACACTCTCAGCGCAAACCGCCCAGAACGGCATGGCGAAAGTCGTCAGTCTCAAAGGAGCCGCCCGCTTTATGGCGGTGGCGGGCGGAGACTGGAAGCCGATCAAAGTCGGGATGGTGCTCAAGCCCGGTGCCCTGATTCAGACGGCGGCCGATTCCTACGTGGACGTGATTTTGAACAATGCCAAGGCGACGCAGGGACTCGGTTCGTCCCTGACCGACGAGCCGACGTCGGCAGGCCCCAGCACCGCTTCCAATCCGGGTGGTGACGGCTACAAGCCGAAGGCGGTGCAGGATGCCATCCGCATTTTTGAGAACTCCGTCCTGAGCGTGGACAAGCTGACCGTGACGCAGACCGGTGCCGACACCGTCACCGAAACCCAGTTGGATCTCAAGGCGGGCCGCATTTTTGGCACGGTCAAAAAACTTTCGGAAGCCTCCGTTTATGAAATCAAAGTGCCAAACGGCGTCGCCGGTGTGCGCGGGACCATTTATCTCATTGGCGCGGACGGCGTGGTGAACGTGTTGACCGGCTCGGTCGTGGTTTCCTATGTCTCCAATGGCACGGTCATCACGAAGGAAGTTCCCGCCGGCTTCAAGTTCAGTCCAGAAACCGGTCAAGTCTCGAAGATCACCGATCCGGT
>JANYDP010000281.1 GCA_025363535.1 Verrucomicrobiota bacterium
GTGTCGTGGCTTTCGGGAAAGCTGACGGACTTGGATTGTTCGCGCGTCAGATCGTATTGCTCGAATAGCCACGGGCTGGAAAAATCCCACCACTTCGAGCTGTTGAAAATAAATTCAAATCCCGCCTTGGCGGTTCGCGCCGTTTCGAGCGGGGAACAGCCGAGCGTCTCGGCGAGAAACACCACGTCCGGATGTTTCCGTTTCGTCTCGGCAATGAGCCGGCGCCAAAATTTCTCCGGCACCTGATACGCCGCGTCGCAGCGAAAACCCTGGATGCCGAGGTTCACCAGAAATTCCACCACGCGCGCCAGGTATTTGAACAGTCCTTCCTCGTCCCTGTTTTTGACGTGCTCGAATTGCGCGAGGTCTTTCCACACCACGACGTGTTTGCCCTCCTGACAGGATGGGTGGACGACCTTCCCTTTTTCGCGCCGGAACCACGCGGGCTTTTCGGTGAGCAATTCGGAATCAAACGCGCAATGACTCACGACCAGATCCACCATCAGTTTCAACCCCAGCGCGTCGGCCTGCGCGGCGACGCGTTTGAATTGCTCCAACTCGGTGCGCGAATCGGTCTCGTCCACGAACAGCGGGTTCAGCCGGAAATAATCCTTGATCGAATACAGGCTGCCGGAAAACCCCGGATACTGGATCGGATTGATGAACACCCAGTCGAAATTCAAATCCGCCGCGCGTTGCAAATGCGGCTGCCAGTCGGGAAACTTGCCGGCCAGCAGCGGAAATAGGTTGTAGATGATCATGCGGGTTTATCGGATCGCGCCGGGCCGGACTTCAAGCAATTCCGCCAGCCGGTTGCGCGCGTTCACCAGCAGCGACGCCGGCTGCGGCCATTGTTCCAGAATCGCGCAGCCGGAAAAGTTTCGCCGCTGCAGCCGTTCGAGCAGACCAGCGATGCCCGCCGCATTTTCCCGCGCCGGCCCGGTGAACAAGGTCAGGTGGCTGTCCCGGTCGCCAAAGTTTTCATGCAGATGCAGATGAATGACCGGCACGTCCGCTCCCAGCGCATCAAAATATTTCCAGTAATTGTTCTGCGTCGCGCCGAACAGATTGGCGTGGCCCAGATCAAAGCACATGCCCGCGTGCGCGGCGGGAAACTTCCCGCGTCGCAGCACCGCGAAGAGTTGGTTGAAATCCTGCGGCCCGGTCCAGACGGTGTTTTCAATCGCCAGCTTCAAGCCCGCCTCCGCCGTCAGCTGCAGTGTCGGCCCGAGCGCTTCGGCAAACCGTTCCACCCCTTGCTCCACTTCCAGATGCAGATTCAATAGCGTCGCCCCGAGTTCGTGGGCGAACTCGACCGTCTTGCGCAAGCGCGAGGTATCGGCGTTTACAACTGGATTAAATGTCAGCGGCGCGTGCACGGTCAGCTCGATGTTCTTCTCGTGGGCCGTCCGACCAATGGCCCGTCGCGTGTCTCCGCTCAAATCACTTTCGTCCCAGCCGCCGACGCCGGAATAGCCGCGATCCGGGAAAAACTCAAAAGCGGTGAAGCTGTTGGCCACCGCAAACTCAAACGGTTCCAGCACGGACGCGGCGAAGGAAGTCTGATTGCCGGTGCGCAAAAAAAACGTCGCCTCACTTTTTTGTTTTGTTGAAGAACTCATCGCGGCGAATTCAGGTCAGGCCCACCTGCGGTCTCGATTGCACCACGAAAAACTTGCCGCCGACAAATGCGCCCTCGATGTCCTGCGGCCCGCCGAACGCGTCTTCAACGGCCTTGCTGAGTTGCGCAATTTTGCCGGCAAACTCAGCGCGGAAAGTGTCATCCCAAACCAGTTTGTCGCCGGTGTAGTCGAGTGTTTCTTCGCGCGGCGGCTGCAACAGCACGCTGTCGTAGAGGCCCGCGCCCGCGTAGCCGGCCAAATCTTCCGCATTCGAGTCCGAGCGGAAAATCAGACCACCGCCGAAGAGTCCAATGTTCTTGCCGGGATACGCCAGCACCGTCGCCCGTTGGCTGGCTTTGCCAAAAATGAAACTCATGGCGCGGCCCGGGTAATTGCCGACGAGCGTTTCGCCCAGTCCGCGAACGACCTCGGCGTAAAGCTCGTCGCGATTGCCGTTGATCGGATTGACGGTGTGCAACACGAACGCATATTCAGCTTCGACCACTTCCTGAATCAGCACGGCCATCTGCACTGCGTCATGTGGAAAACCACGCGCCTGCCGACTGAAATACGCGCGGTCGTTCCACTGCGACGCCCAGACCTGCTTGATCCGCGTCGCTGCAAGATTCCAATCTCCCGGAGCAGGCAAGCCCTCGACTTGCATGACGCGCTGGATCTCGGCGCGCAAATTTTCCGGCAAGGACAGTTCCAAAATACACTGGCGAACTTCGGCCAGCTTCTCCGCCGGACTCTTTTGAATTTCTCCGGTCAATCGCCGGTATTTTGCGACAACCGGCGCGTTTGGTTTCGCATCAAGCACGGCATCAAAAACGCCGAATGGTAGCGCCACCGAGCGTGGGGTGTGAATCCAGTCTGGCAGCTTTTCCGCTAGGGTCTTGAGGTGAAAGGATTTTCCGCCGACGGCACCCTTGGCGAATTCTTTCAGGCGCAGCGGCTGCAAGGTCGGCTTGGCACGGCCAACTTTCTTAGGCGCCGCCGCCGCCGCTCGAACCACGTTGGACTTCTGAGTTGCCCCCAGTGACTCCGCAAACAAAACATCGCCCGCCGCGTTGACCTTCAGCTCGACGACCTTGCCCATCATTCCGCGGAGGCGGTCGAAGCACGCACGGTCATAGCACGTCGCGAAGAGCAGGTTCGAGTTGCGCGCGCGCACGGCAACGTGGGAAACCAGATCCACCGAACTGGGTGTGATTACGGCGCGGACATTTTCCGGCGGCTCCTCGTCGCCGTGAACCTTTTCAGCGACGATGATCGTGGGCTGCCCGAACTTCTTTCCCTGGATTTCCCGCAACGACTCAACCGCCTCGATCTGGCCCATCGCCGCGCTAGGACTAATGATCTGCCAGTCGCCCAGCTTCGCGCTTTTGCGCAGGATAGGATCGAGATGGCGGATGAGCAGCGACAGCACAAACGCCGGCTGGCCGCGCACAACCTCCTCGGAAAATAATTTCACGGCCCATTCGTCCGCGTTAAAAGCCTGGCCGAGTTTTTCCGCAACGGGTTGAAGCTCCTGATAGCTGCGGTCAATGCCGCCGGCCAGGGCGCGGCCGAGCCGGTCGAGCGCGGCCTTGGCATGCAGCGACCAGTCGGGGTTGAAACGGTTCTGCTGCGGGAGCCGCTGCCATTCGCGGTGGCACTGGGCGAGCTCCGCGCTGTCCGACAGCACCCGCAAATTTTCCAGCACGCGATGAATCAGCTCGAACAATTGCTCGCCGGAAAATCCCGAATGAATACTGCGCTCGATGACCACGCGCAAAATATCTTCCAGCGCCAGGTCGAGGCACAGCAGCTCACGGGCAATGCGCGCGTCGGCTTCCTGCTCAAGCCGGGCGACCACGTTTTTTCTCACCGCACTGATGCTGGCGACGCTGTCGGTGACGGCGGCGGCGGGGTTGCGGAATTGGTGGCGGATAAAGTTCAACGCGTCGCGCGCGCCGCCATCAAGAAAATTGCCGGCGGAGTTGGCGGCGGTTTCGAGATCCGTGGCCGAGTGGACGGACTTGAGGAGTTTGAGATAGTTGCCAAAGTCGTGCAGCAAACCGTCGCGCAGATGCGGATGCCATTCGGGCTGGTTGGTGATGGGCCGATCAAAATGTGCGAGACGTTCTTTCGTGACGCCGCCCGCTGTGAGCGTTTCAAAATAGCGGTTGAGATCGCCGTTGTTGTAGAGGAAAGCCAGGTACGCTTCGCAGATGACGATGTCATCGGGCGTGGTGTTGTTGTGCAGTTTCTGATGCCATTGCTCCATCCAGGTGCCGCCGACTTCCTTGATGTGATGGCGGTGCATGATCTGGAGAATTTCATCGCGGATGCGCTGGCCGTCACCGCCACGTCCGACGCCGGTGAGCGCGAGGCGGATCAAGTCGCGGTTGCCCGGCTGTTGCCGCCAGAGAGAGGCGAGCATAAGCGTGAGCCGGTCCTGCGCGTGGGAAAGTTCCTTGGGTTTGGTGTTGTAGTTGCGCTGCCAGGTGAGCTGGCGGATGGCGGAGAAACGCAGCCAGACAAACAGCGTCACCCAACCATCGCGCGCATTGCGCACCTCATCCGCCAACTCGTGGCAGAGGTTGTAGCGGTGCATCAACGTCCAGCCGTGATGGCCCATTTCGCCTTCGATGATGCGGTCGGCGAGCGGAGAGCCGCCGGGTTTGGGTTCGGCGAGCTGGAGGAAAAAATCCTTGCCGCCGTTGTTTTCCCAACGGCGGGTTTCCGGGCAGAACAAAACAAACGCAATGAAGGGCGGAGAAGAATCCTTTTCCAAATGCAGCACGACCTGCTGTTCCCCGTCGGCCCCGGTGAAGGAGGTTTGCACGGCCTGCGCGCTGAAGGCGGTGGTGGCGGTTGGCCAGATTTGTTCGGGCGGAAGTTTCCAAGCACCATTCTGTCGGTCGGCCACGGCCCAGTGCAGGATGTGGCTGGCCGCACTCTTCAGCCGGAAGGTCAATTGCAGCCCCGTCGGGGTCGGGGATTTTTCCACGCCCAGCCACAAATCTTTGCGATCCGCAATGACGACATCAATCACCCGGAACTGTTAAGTGGCGGCCGCCGGATTGGCAAACATTATTTCCCGGCGTCAAACAAGGGTTGCGTTTGTCCGGCAAATTTGAAGCAATGTGTCGGTGCGCATTCTTGCTTTGGATCACGGTACAAAACGGGTCGGGGTGGCGGTGAGCGATGAATTGAAAATGATCGCCCTGCCACTGGAGTTCATCCCGGCCGAACCGGTCGAGGCGTTGCTCGAACGGCTCAAGACGCTCATCCGCGAGAAGGAGGTCGAGCTGCTGCTGATCGGGATGCCGCGCAACATGGATGGCAGCTACGGACCGGCGGCCTTGAAGGTGCGGGAGTTTGCCGCCGTGCTGGGCGCGAAATTTGCCGTGCCCATCAAGCTGTGGGACGAACGCCTGACCACGACGCAGGCGCAGAAGTTTCTGATCTCCGCCGGCGTCCGCCGGGATCACCGGAAGGAAAAAGTGGACCAGACGGCGGCGGCGATTTTTCTCCAAAGTTACTTGGACAGTCTGGCGCAGTGAATGAAACGTGATGACTGATTCACGTTTCACGTTTCACCAGTGAACACCCGCAAATATAAACTGACCATCGCCTACGACGGCACGGCCTACCAGGGCTGGCAGTTGCAGAAGGTCGGCCTGGGCGTGCAGGAAAAGGTTGAGGGCGCGCTGGCCAGGCTTTATCCGAGCGCGCCGCGACTGCACAGTTCCAGCCGCACCGACACCGGGGTTCACGCACTCGGCATGGTCGCGCACTTTGAAGTTCCCCTGGCCGAGGCGAAGTTGCCCGCGCGGCGAATTGCGCTCGCGCTCAATGCCTGGTTGCCGGACGACATCCGTGTGCAAGCTTCCGTCAAAGCGGCAAAGGATTTTCACGCGCGCTTCCACGCCAGCGGCAAACAATACCGCTACTACGTCTGGAATCTTCACGCGATGAATCCGCTGCTGGAAAAAACCGCGTGGCATGTGACCCGCAAGTTGGACTTGAAGAGGATGCGCGCCGCCGCCAAGGCGTTTCCCGGTGAACATGATTTCCAATCCTTCACCGCCAAGACGGACTACGAACCCGGCACCACCACGCGCCGGCTGACGCGGTGCGACATTTCCAAAAGCGGGCCGCTCTACACGTTCACCATCGAGGGCGAGGGTTTTCTTTACCGCATGTGCCGGGGCATCGTCGGTACGCTGGTGCAGATCGGGTTCGGCAGATTTCCACCCGGCGAAGTCAAAACCATGCTCGCGAAAAAAGACCGCCGCACCGCCGGCATGAGCGCGCCGGCACACGGACTGGTGTTGCAGAAAGTCTTTTACAAAAGGCCGCTGCCGGTTCGCCGGCTGAAGTCATGAACATCGTTCTGCTCGAACCGGAAATCCCGCCGAACACCGGCAACGTGGCCCGCCTTTGTGCCGCCACGAAATCCACCTTGCACTTGATCGAGCCATTCGGTTTCAAGCTCGACGACACCCAACTCAAGCGGGCCGGGATGGATTACTGGCAGCACGTCGCCTGGCACCGCTGGAAAAACTGGACGGCATTTGGCGAAGGCTTGCCAGCCGGCGCGCAGTTGTGGTTCGTCGAGTCCGACGGCCCGCAGCTTTACTCGGACGTAAAATTTTCGGCGGACGATTATTTGGTCTTCGGTCGGGAGACGGCGGGGTTGCCGAAAAAAATCCTGGAGAAAGACCGCGCGCACTGGCTGCGGATTCCGATGTTCAATGCGGAGGCGCGGTCGTTGAATTTGTCGAACTGCGTGGCGCTGGTGTTGTTCGAGGCGCTGCGGCAGCAAGGTTTTGCAGGCGAGCTTTGATTCTGAAAACTGGAAGAAGCGCCGTCGATGGGTAGAATGGCCCCCCTGATCTCAGCTAAAAGCACCGGGTTTTGATTGGCGGAAGATCATACCTGTTTTGTGCGCCGGTTTATCCAACGCCTTCCGCCCAGCACCGCACCACTGAAAAGAAGCAGCAAAGAACTGCCTGGCTCGGGTACTGAAAACGCATAAGTGCCCTGAGCAAAACGACTGGTGACGATTGCTGTGACACTAGCAACATCCACACTACCAGCAAGCATCGTTACGCGAACCGCACCATCCGGCGGGTACCAAATCCAAGGCACATCCGGCCAGGAAAAAATTATTTTGTTGTCGGAGGCTAAAGGTGGATTGCTGGCAGTGCTCGTGGCCAACGAGGTTGGCGAGGTTGGCGATGAAAGCACATCCACTTGCAAACTGTCGCCCAAGGCAACTAAATCTCCCATGAACCCAAGCTGAACCACGGAGTTCGTTCTCCCTGATTCATCAGTCTGGACTCGGACAAGTGTCGGCTGGAAGAATAAATAACTGCCGCCTTGATCGAGGTGGACTACACCTTGGGCGTCGGCTGGCAAAGTTGAAACGAGGAGCAGCATCAACAAACCTGTGATTTTAATTGGGTGTTTTAGCTTCACGCGCGTTTGTTCAGCGAGAAATGGCGTTGGCGCAAGAAGAGGTAGAGCAAGCCGGGCGCAAACAGGACAGGTATAGAAGGCTCGGGGATGGTGTATGAATAATCTTGTTCAGCAAAATTGTAACCGGTCTTTACCGCGAAACTGGAAACATCCACGCTGCCAGACAACATCGTCAGCCGAATAGCGCCGATGCTGGCGTCCCACGGAACACCAAGCCATTGATCATGTGTTCCAAAGGGGTAGGTAAAAGTACCCGTCAACAAAGGCGTCAACGAGGTGGGCGCAGAAAGAATGTCCACTTGAAAGCTTTCACCCGCAGTAAAAG
>JANYDP010000291.1 GCA_025363535.1 Verrucomicrobiota bacterium
ATGCGCCCGGTGATGAGCGGGCCGATCATCTGTTCCAGCCGCCAGCCCCGGAGAAACACCAGTGCGTCGGGATACACGAGCAGGAGTTGATGCGGCGGCGAGGTGCGTTTGTTTTCGTGCTGCGGATTTTCCTCCAGCACGAACGCTTCAAGCTGCCGGCTGGGAAAACCCCAGAGCCGTTCGGCGTCAATGAACTCGGTGAACTGTGGTGGCAGCGGAATCAATTCGACCGAGCCGGTAAACGGCCTGGGCGACAGCGGATGCGATTTTTTCTGGTGACTCATAAAAGTGGATGGCGGCCGGCGGAACCGGTCTGCGGACCAAAGCCGCGCCCGGTGGTGAGGTATTCAAAGCAGTCGCGGTCGTAACCGGGTGGTTTGCCCTGCCGCAGCGCGAAGATGTAGGCGAGGCAGATCAACACCGGCACGAGCGCGGCGACGAAGGACATGGCGAGCGACACGTCGAGCACGACGAGCAGGACAAAAAACACGATGATGCCCGCGCCGATGCCGCCGATGAGCCACCAAAAAAGACCGCCTTCCAAACCCCAGGTGCGGCCTTTGGAGTCGGACGCGGCATTGGTGTCGGTCAGGCGAAGCTCGTTTTTGGTGGTGCTCATCAGCGGGAATGTTTGGGTTTAATTTGGTCTTGGCCGCAGGCCATTGGGTGAAGGCTCCGCCTTCAGAAGTTGCCGACGCCGACGGCGCTGTTGGAATCGAGGCCGAAGATTTTGTAGAAGGCATAGACCACCGCCGGGGCCGCCGCGATGATCGCGCCGCCGATGATGGACATCTTGCCCTGGTCAACATCGCCGCGCCGGATGGCGAAGCCGCCATAGATGACGGAAGAGATGCCGAGGACAAAGCCGAACATCATGATCACGGCCAGGCTGTTGCTGATGCCGGTTTTGAGGTCGGTGGAACTGAAGCCCGTCCCTTGCGCGAAGGCGGACACGGTGTTGAACGCGAGCAAGGCCGCAACGGTGAGGAGCGGACGGTAACGGTTGAGGAGTCGAAGGCTTTTTTTCATGTTGTCAATTTGTCGTTTTGTTTTCCGATCCAACGGCTCATCCGTTGAATCATGCGGTAAATTTATCAGCAACGGCCAAGGCGAAGGTGTATGTGATACACAAAATGAAACCGCCTTTCTGGTAGATAAAAGGCCTATGAACAATGCCTCAAATGAAAACAAACTCACGCAACTGAACGAACTGGACGCGCTGCTGCCACGCGAAATCCGCGGCCAGCCGCAGGTTTTGCCCCGCATCATCGCGACGGTGAAACGTGGTGAACTAAACCTCACCAAGCCCGGCCGGCCGCGCGGAAGTTTTTTGCTGCTCGGCCCGACGGGCGTCGGCAAAACGGAAACCGTGGTCGTGCTGACGAACCAGATTTTCGGGGCGAAAAAATTATTCCGCTTCGACATGTCGGAGTTTCAAACGCAGGAATCGCTCGGACTGCTGCTGGGCGCGAAGCTCGGCGAGACGGGCTATCTGGGGGCGATGCGCGAACGCGCGGCGGAAGGTTCGCTGCTGTTTGACGAGGCGGAAAAAGCGCACCCGCGTGTGCTGGACATTTTATTGCAACTGCTGGACGCCGCGCGCATCACCGTGGCGACTGGACAAACCCTCGACTTCAGCGGCTTTTATGTTTGGATGACGTCGAACATCGGCTCGGCGGAGTTGATGGGCCTGCAACATTCCAATGACGCGACGCTGGAACGTCACGTCCTGTCCCGCGCCCAACAGGCCTTGCGCCCCGAAATTTTCGCGCGCATCAACGAGAAGCTCGTGTTCAACCGCCTGAGCTACGAACACCAGTTGGAGATTGCCGAAAAATTTTTGTCCCGCGAAATGGAATTTCTCGCGTCACGCGGGCATCGGCTCGAACTGGACAAATCCGTGCTGCCATTCCTTGTGCGGAAAGGATTCCATCCCAAGCTGGGCGCGCGACCAATGCGTGATGCGGTGGAAAAACTGATCGGCGATGCCGTCACGGAAAGATTGCTGGCCGGCCAGTCAGCCAGCGGTGCGCTGATGGTGAACGCGGCACTCGACCGTCTTGAAATTTGTTAGGTCAGCCAAGCGAAACATACAGATGACTTTCGCCCCAATTTTTATCGGGCTGCACCGCTCCCAAGCCGCTTTTTAGAAAACGCGCACAGACCGCGCGGATGGACTGACGTCGCGCTTTACTTTTTGGAAGTTGCACCAGCAGGCCGTCG
>JANYDP010000561.1 GCA_025363535.1 Verrucomicrobiota bacterium
GGCACAACATTTTTGAGCGCGACAAAAACACCTGCCAGTACTGCGGCAAGATTTTTGACCGTAAGGATCTGAATCTGGATCACGTCGTGCCGCGCGAACGGGGCGGGCCGACCTCGTGGGAGAACATTGTCTGCTCGTGCATCGCATGCAACACCGTCAAGGCCAACCGCACGCCGAACGAAGCGGGGATGCATCTGGTGCGCAAGCCGAAGAAACCCAAGTGGCGTCCGTTCGTGCAGATCAATCTCACGCTGAACCATCACGACAGTTGGAAGCATTTCATTGATCTGGCGTATTGGAATGTGGAGCTGGGTGGCGAGGCGAACTAGCTTTGGCCGGTTTCCTTGGACGACTTAACTCAAGGCTGGCATGGGAAGTTTGCAGTCTATCTAGGTGTTTGCAAACCAACCGTCGCTGCGGCGGGGCAATGACTCAAGAAACTTGAATTGGCAGTTTGGTTGTTTATCAACGGTTTGCATTTCTAGTTTCTCAGGAGGCTACGTCATAGCAAATCATCTCTCTCTGACTTCGAGAATCTTATCTGGTCTCTCTGGCCAATCATTTGGTCGTCCCCACTTTACGAGCCGATCTGTGTAAAAGTAAAACCACAGAACTTGCACGTCCACCCGCGTCTGAGGAGGGACAAAGCCGAGTGCCTTATCCAAAGGGCGTCCGGCCCAATCTGCATCATCGATGTACTTCTGCACCAAGCGAAGCTCGTAGCCAGTGGTCTCGCCATTCTGCCCTGCCGCGTATGCTTCCGGGAAAGTACTCTTGAAATCTTGCAATGGCATTCCGGTTCTGAGCTTCGCAAGTCGGGGGGCGTTGGTCTGCCGTATGTCTTTGAGCTCGCTCTTGAGCGGTCCACTTGCACAGCCCTGGAATAGAACTGCTGACAAGAAAAATGAAATGGTGAGAGTTCGCATGGTGCAGCGGCCTAAAATTTAAGTAGACTGCACTTTGCAATCTATCTTGGCTTTCATGATTCGACTGTATTTCCTGCTTTCTTTTGCGTCAACAAGAGTTTAGGCAATGGAACAGCGTGAATATGGGCGAGACAAATACGACACCGCCAGAGACGCTGGTGCCGAATCCGAAGTTGCGCTTGCGGGAGCAGGTGGGGAAGGTGATGCGGTTCAAGCATTATTCTTGGCGCACGGAGGAGTCGTATTGGCAATGGATTTGCCGTTACATTTTTTTTCATCGGAAGCGGCATCCAAAAGAAATGGGGGCGGCAGAGGTGCGGGTTTTTTGTCGCATCTGGACAGTGCGAAAGGCGTGGCGGCGGCGACGTGCCACACGCTGCGGCATTCGTTCGCGACGCACCTGTTGGAGAATGGTTACGACATCCGCACGGCGCAGGATTTACTGGGGCACAAGGATGTTTCGACGACGCAGATTTACACGCACGTCATGCAGCGGCCGGGCATTGGGACGCGGAGTCCGCTGGACGTTTGAAGCTGTTAACCCGTCTTCGCCGCCGTTTTCGCCGCTTCAATCATTTCCCAGAATTTTGGATTCTGCTGGAGCGCTTCGGCCTCTTCCATTTTCAAGCCGGAGCGGAAGAAAAAATCCTTGAGCGTGTGCCGGCTCAGGATGCGATGCACGACGACGCCCAGATCGTGGCGCTCAAAATAAACGCGGTAATCCCCCACGCGAAACCGGTGCAGCGTGTGGCCGGCGCGTTCCAGTTTCCCGAAGTCGTCCAGCTCGGTGTTCATCACCTGCTGCGGCAGGCCGCGGAATTCGCCGAGGATTTGCAACTGGAGTTCCTTCGGCATTTTGGCCACTTCCGCCGCGCTGGTCGGATTAAAAATGATTTGAAAGGGACGCATTTGATTTCGGAAAGGTTGAGCGTTTAGCGGGGAAAGGAAAGGGAAAAAGTTGCCCCGCCGTTGCCGGGAGATGCGGGTGTCTGGCCTCAGATAAGCGGAAAAACGGCTCGGGATATTTCCTGCCGCTTCGAGGGATCAAAAAAGTGAAAAAAATTTGGAACAAACTTTCGGTTATGCCGTCATAGGTGTCAGTTCCGGTTACCAAAACTTAACAACAACAACATCTGACGATCATTTTATGAAGAAAATTCTCCTGACAGTCCTGATGGCGGGCAGCTTGGCTTCCGCGCGTGCGAACCTGTTTAACTACGACGTGATCCTGAACGGCCCCAGCGAATCGCCGGCCAACGCCTCGCCTGGCACTGGCATCGGCTTTGTGTCTTACAACGACGTCACCCATCTAATGTCGTTGAATCTGACCTTCTCTGGACTCACCGGCACGACGACGGCCTCGCACATTCACGCCGCGACCGCTTCGCCGTTCAGTGGCACAGCCGGTGTTGCCACTACGACTCCTACCTTTGCGGGTTTCCCGCTGGGGGTCACCAGCGGCTCCTACGCCAATGTTTTGGATATGACTCTGACTACGAGCTACAATGGGGCTTTTATCACGGCCAACGGCGGAACCACGGCGAGTGCCGAAGCCGCCCTTTTCGCCGCGATGCAATCGGGCAAGGCCTACTGGAACCTTCATTCGTCCACGTTCGGCGGCGGCGAAATTCGCGGCTTCTTGGTGGTGCCGGAACCTTCCAGCCTTTCGCTGGCCGGCATTGGTGCCGTCGGAATGCTGGTTCGCGCGTGGAAGCGCAAGAGCCAGTCGAACTGATCTTGTTTGAAAACAGTTGATGGGAGGGCGCAAGGTTGTTGTTTTGACTTTGCGCCCTTTTTGTTTTTCCACCGCGAGAACTGGATTACCGGTCAAACAAATGATGCGCTCGTTCAAAAAGTTGGCGTGGGCAACCCTTGCTGTCATCACCGCTGTCTCGGCCTTGGCTCACGAAGAAACCGTCATCACGGTGGGGCGCAGCGCGGCCGGAGCGCTGATCGTGGACAGCGACTTCGCGCAACCGGTGGCGCTTCCGGTGTCCATTTTCCCGGGCATCACTGGTTTTGCCACGGGTGAAATCGGTGTTCACTCGACGATCTTGAACGATCCCACCAACGACTTCTTCCAACTGTCCACCGCCGCTGATTTTCGCCTGATCCTGCTGGCGAAAGATCCGGGGATGGAAATCTGGAACGACACCGGCACCAGCTACATGGCGACCAATGAAATATTTTACGTGGGGGTTTCTCCATTCGATACCCATCCGATTTGGAATCTGGTGAACGGCACGCCGGGCAACGCATACGCCTTGACTCTGAAGTTGCGTGACTTGAACGGTGTCTATGCCGACAGCGATCCGTTCACGGTGAGCTTTACGGCGGAGCCGGTGCATTATTCGGGATTGCTAAATAGGTATTGATGCAACTGATGGCAATGGATAAGGTGGGGCATGAACTGCCCCCACTGTCACACCGCGAACAGCGTCAAGAATGGCACCTCCCGCCACGGTCACCAG